>NZ_JACRWG010000161.1:0-506 GCF_014306455.1 Catenibacterium faecis | reverse complement strand
AAGGAAGAAGACAAAGAGGTAAGCCTATCAGCTATGCTTGAGATATTAGGTGTAAAGAGGGCGAATTATTATAAATGGCTTAGACGCAATAAGAGCGAAAGAGATCTTGAAAATGAGGAACTGGCAGACTTTATAAGAAAGTATGATGAGAAATTCAATCATACGCTTGGCTACAGAATGATGACAGATAGAATAAACAGAGATGAAAACAAGAACTATAATGACAAGCAGGTCTACAAGGCGATGAAAATACTTGGCATCAAGTCAATCATAAGACCAAAAAGAAGAAGCTGTACAGTCAGAAAAAGCAACAATACAGCCAAGAATAATCTTAAAAGAGACTTTAATGCATCAAGACCTAATGAAAAATGGGTAACAGATGTCACTGAGTTCAAATATGGAAAGAATAATGAAAATAAGCTATATCTAAGCCTGATACTAGATCTTTATGACAGATATCCAGTAGGATATGCAATTAGTGACCATAATGATAATAAACTTGTCTT
>NZ_JACRWG010000160.1:0-523 GCF_014306455.1 Catenibacterium faecis | reverse complement strand
GACGTTTCTAAATTAACTAAACCATAAAATTCAACTATTCTATTTTTTCTAAATTATTCAAACTTGTTTTTAAGTTTGTCTTTTTTTATACGTTTTGATTGATTTTTGTTTCACACTTACATCCTCCTAAATAAAAAAGGCACGTCCAAAGGACGTGCCACCAATGTGTATTTGTGCTGGTAACGACAGCAGACGTTTCTAACTCATGCTAGAAAAGCTCCCAGAACCCAATTCATTTAGTATCTATGACTCATTTCCACCATCCATGAGCTCTCTATCCATAGTATAAAAAACTACTTATTTCTGTTCATTGCCTCTTCCATTATAATACAAAATTATGTGAATGCAACCAATAAACATACACAACCTACGAAAATGATGTATAATAAACAAAAGAAAGAGGTGAAAGTGTGAAACAAAAATCAATCAAAACGTATAAAAAAAGACAAACTTAAAAACAAGTTTGAATAATTTAGAAAAAATAGAATAGTTGAATTTTATGGTTTAGTTAATTTAGAAACGT
>NZ_JACRWG010000159.1:0-607 GCF_014306455.1 Catenibacterium faecis | reverse complement strand
ATATAACGTGCAGATAGGTGTGTCAGATGGAGTCATCATGAATGCAGGTGTCTTCAGGAATCCAGGAGATACTACAACGTTCACTGACTTCATGGATAGACATTATGCACATTACGGGGAATATCCACTATATCCTATGGCTGATGCAGGATACGGAGGACTTAGGAACTACCTTTTCTGCCTGATGAAGGGAATGAATCCAGTCATGAAGTACAATATGTACGCCAAAAAGAATGAAAGAAAATATAAAAAAAACATCTATAACCCAGCAAACTGGGAAATTGATGAGAATGGTCATAAGATCTGTCCTCATGGCAATGTCTTCAGTGAGTTCATAAGAGATGTATACGAGGAAAAGAATGGCACATTGTCCATCAGACAGCTTTATAGAAATCCGGAACGCTGTGCTGGATGTCCTTTCAGGAATGAGTGCCTGGCTACCAAGAAAAAGCCTGAGGTCAGTGATGATGCAGAGAAGATCTGCAGTAGAAACGAGGTTCTTGAACAGTTTCATGAGTATGTTGACATTACTCTCGGCTCTGAATTCGGAAAAGAGCTAAAGAAGCAGAGAAGCATACAGGTAGAAGGAGCCTTTGGAGTTATAAAG
>NZ_JACRWG010000158.1:0-670 GCF_014306455.1 Catenibacterium faecis | reverse complement strand
CTTCATATTTCTGGATAAGTTCATTGTATATTTCTGAGAATATTGCACTGTCATGCATGTTTCCTGGTGCCACCTTATTAAAGAGAACATAGCCGTATCTGTCACATATTGTCATATGTGAATAGGCAAAGCACTTCTGCTTCTCACCCTTATGGAACAGACCGCATTCTGGGTCTGTAGTGCTTTCTTTGACATGCTTTGTTTTCTTTAATTCAATTTCTTCTCCAGTCTCTTCATCAAATGCATATTCTTTCTTGTCTAATGATTCAAATGGCTTCTTGCCATTTTCTGCTCTTTCTTCATTGATTTCTTCAAGTAATTCTTTTTCATATGCCTTAGCTACAATCTCTACTTCCTTATCTGTAGCTTTTCTAGAATTCGCATTAGCTTTTCTATGTGTGCCATCACCAAAGACAGTAGTGGTATCAATAAAGCCGTTATCAATGCCATGCTTGATGATATGATTGAAGATCTGGTCAAAGACTTCACTATCCTTGTATCTTCTCTGATAGTTCTTAAACCATGTAGAATAGTTTGGAACAGCTTCATAAATGCTGATACCTAAAAACCATCTATAAGCTATATTGACCTTGATCTCTTCACAGGTCTTTCTCATAGAGTTGATGCCGAATGTATAATTGATAAAGATCATTTTAAAAAGTACCACAGG
>NZ_JACRWG010000157.1:0-777 GCF_014306455.1 Catenibacterium faecis | reverse complement strand
ACTGATTCACTGCCATCTAAGTATCTTCTACATATTTCAATTTTTTGTTCTTTTGAAAACTTACTTTTTCTTCCCATAAGAAAACCTCCTCAGCAAACAGTGCTTTTAATTATTTGCACTGTCTACTGGGAGGTCATCATATCAAAAGTATTGGGTCTTTAATTTTTGTGGGGGTCAGACCTTCGCTCTAAATATTTGGGAGTCTTGGAAACATCACCTTTAAATCTGTGGGGGTCACACTGTGGCTCCCACTTTTTCAACTATTTTTATGTAATTAAAAACCTTTCGCTGTATCATTAATTTGCTCATATTAACTAAAAGCGAAAGGAGATCACAAATTGAATAATGATCTAAGAATTATTTTAGGGGATTATGAATCCTTTGTACAGTCTCATACGACTGAAATCAATGAAAAAGAAGTGATTTATTATATCACGCTCAAGAGAAACATTATTTCTTGTCCTGAGTGTGGCAGTAGAATGAATATTAAGGACTATAGAAAATGCAAAGTCATGCATAACATGATAAGAGGCAAGAACACCTCCCTGATACTTAAAAAGAGAAGATTAGTATGTCCTCAATGTAATAAGGTAGTGACAGAGGAAAACCCATTCACAGAGAAAAGTCACAGCAGATTATCTCAAACTTCAGAGCTGGAAAGTGTGAAACAAAAATCAATCAAAACGTATAAAAAAAGACAAACTTAAAAACAAGTTTGAATAATTTAGAAAAAATAGAATAGTTGAATTTTATGGTTTAGTTAATTTAGAAACGTCA
>NZ_JACRWG010000156.1:0-802 GCF_014306455.1 Catenibacterium faecis | reverse complement strand
TTCCACCCTGAAATTCATATCCTTGGCGAACTGCACCATCTTATGATTCACTCTCTTGGGTTTTACGTTCGTATCTATGACGGTGGACATGTTATCAAAAAGTATTCTTTTTGGAACTCCGCCATAGAATTTAAATGCGTTAATAAGACATCTGAAGACAATTGGCTGCTCCTTTGAAAGAGTCAGTTCAATATAACTGAATCTAGAGAACTTCAACACCAGATGGAATATATTGACTACAAAAGTCTCACCACTTCTTGAAGTAAGCATCATATTCTCTTTCCAGTCACATTGTGCCATGTCAGCTGGATTAGTCTCATAGCGAGTGTCTCCTCCACCTGATGCACCACCTTTGGATGGTTTAAGCTTATGCTTCTTACAGTAAGCCTTGAAGTTTGAATATGAACCTATTTCACTATCTCCATACTGATCTATGAGGAATTCATAGACACCTTTTCTTGATATTCTGGGAATACTTAATTTTTCTATAATCAACTCCTTGTACGGGTCAAGCCTGCTTGGCTTTGCCCTGTTTCTAGGCTTTCCCTTATAGCCTTCGTGATACTTCTTCACTGTTCTGTAATCTACGCCATACTTTCTGGCAAGATCTGCATAGTTTGGTTTACTTTTAGTAAAATCCATTACGTTAAGTTCAGATTTTAGCTGATAAAAATCATTTGAATTCATCGATATTACCTCCGGCAAGATAATATCAATAAAATGAAAAAGGACAAAATAATTATGTAGGTTTTCCAACATTCTTATGTTGTCTTTTACCTACATTTTTATTTTATCCTTAGCA
>NZ_JACRWG010000155.1:0-803 GCF_014306455.1 Catenibacterium faecis | reverse complement strand
CATGATGTTGTAGTCATCGATGACTTCTCAAATTCAAAACCAGAAGCCTTAGATGCAATTCATGAAATTACTGGTAAGAAAGTAAAGTTCTATGAATTTAACGTTTTAGATGAAGATAAGACAGAAGCAGTATTCAAGGAAAATAAATTAGATGCAGTCATTCACTGTGCAGCTTTCAAGGCAGTAGGTGAATCAGTAGTAAAGCCTATTGAATATTATACAAATAACTTAATGACAACTCTTATTGTTGCTAAGCTTATGAAGAAGTATCATGTCCCTTCAATTGTATTCTCTTCAAGTGCTACAGTATATGGTGATCCAAAGGTTGTCCCATTAACTGAAGATTGTGAATTAGGACAGACTACAAACCCATATGGTTCTACAAAGGCTATGATGGAAAGAATCCTAACAGATGTACAGCATGCTGTACCAGAAATGTCTGTTACACTTCTTCGTTACTTCAACCCAATTGGTGCACATGAATCAGGATTATTAGGAGAAGATCCAAAGGGAATTCCTAACAACCTTATGCCTTATATTATGAAGGTTGCAACTGGTGAACTTCCTTGCTTAGGCGTATTTGGTAATGACTATGATACACCAGATGGAACAGGTGTACGTGACTACATCCATGTTGTAGACTTGGCTAAGGGTCATGTTCTTGCAATTGAAAAATATGCAACACCAGGTGTTCATATCTGTAACCTAGGAACAGGTAAAGGATATAGCGTATTAGAAATCGTTAAGGCATTTGAAAGAGTTAATGGAATCAAGATTCCTTATGAAATCAAGCCAAGACGTGC
>NZ_JACRWG010000154.1:0-827 GCF_014306455.1 Catenibacterium faecis | reverse complement strand
AAATAATTCATGGGCATATCTCCTTAGATTAATGTTTTGGTCGACTTAATTTTACTAGGAAATATGTCCATTTTCTATAATTGAAAAATCATAATTTACACAAAATATTTTACACTATCCGCAAATTACAAATGAGTATAAGCATGTATACATTGATGATGATAACCGAAGCACATATATCTCTATAGTATCATTTATATCTTTAGTATTTAGTACAGTAGTATTTTTTGCGATTGGATATATTTTTGATCAGTCACATTTCATGGGAGAAATAAGTTTGATTTTATCAATATCAATTATAAGTTTATTATGCGTAAAAAATATAACAAAATTAGATAGAAAGTTCGAATAAAAAATAGTATGAAAGTTATACAAAAAAATGTGAAAGACGTTTATACAAAAAGTCAATTACCTGCTGCAGATATTGTAGTAAATCCGTATGTTGGATGTTCGCATAAATGTATTTATTGTTATGCTTGTTTTATGAAACGTTTTATGAAAATAGATGAAGTATGGGGAGAATATATCGTAATAAAGGATTGGCAGACAAAAAATCTAAAAAAATTAGAAAATAAAACTGTTTTGTTTTCATCTGTAACTGATCCATTTCAGCCATTAAATTTAAAGTACAAAAAAACTCAAAAGGCATTAATGGAGATAAAAAACTCAAACATTGATACAAATGTAGAAATATTAACTAAATCAAAAGTAAGCGCCAAATAATATAGTGGATTGAAATAGACCTCACCATATTAGATAATTAAAGTGTTTTTAGATTCTAAATTTACTATATATAGCGTTTTTAGCCACTAAATTTACTATATATA
>NZ_JACRWG010000153.1:0-829 GCF_014306455.1 Catenibacterium faecis | reverse complement strand
CATCCTGTTGTGCTGGATGCGACATCTGAACTCCTGGTCACATTCAACCATCATATTATCAGAATCACCATTCCAGGATCTGAGCTGTTTTTCTATTCTATTTAGTACCCTTGCAGGAAAATCAGATTCATCAATTTCATATATTCTGAGAATCTTATCAATAGGATAACCAGTATATATTGAAGATTCATCAAAAAATTGTTTATTAAGTGTGAAATATTCTGCAGTGCATCTCTTGACATATGGATGACCAGTATATTTATCTACTACATCAGCTCCTATCTTTTCTTTAGGTTTTACTCCATCTTCAAGCTTTCTTTTTAATTCATATATTCTATGATATCCGACTTTATTGGGATCAAGACCACAGGATTCAAGCAGGGATTCAATGGAGACAGAAGGGTATTCTTTATAAGCTTTATCGATGAATTCAGAACTGAATCTAATTAGACTTCCTGTTCTGACGAATATTCCAGAATCAATCAGAGATTCATTGTCGTACTTTTCAGTAGAGTTATACTTTACAGATACCTCATTCCTTCCGTTAGTAGGACGACCATAGCGCTTAAAGTTAATGTTGGTGTTATTTATCACATCGCATCCTAATATCGAACAATCAAAGCCGTATGATTTAAGTACACTTCTTATCTGAGAAGTAGATGGCTGCTTAATCCATTCATCGTATAAAATGCATCTGAATTCATAAGTGAATATCAGTCTGTTTTGTTTAACGTTCTTGACGTATGGTGAGTTAGATAATAACTTAATTTCTTCATCAGTGAATTTTTTTGATTTTGACATAGTAGAATTTAAACAACAAAACAAAAAA
>NZ_JACRWG010000152.1:0-834 GCF_014306455.1 Catenibacterium faecis | reverse complement strand
TTCCTCCAATGGATCATCCTTGGAGAAAAAACAGCTTTGCGAATTATGCTGCAAAACAAAAGCACCGTTGTGGTGCTAATGTTTGATTATTTTTGGGACATTATCAATTTCGGTTGACAGTGTTTTTTGAATATTTTTTATTTATTTTCTTTTATTTGCTGTTTTTAGCCCTTGTATGCTACATAATTTTAAATTAATTATTTTATCACCAAATACAATAATATGCTTTATACAGGCTTATTTAGCTACAACAGGCAATAAAAAAAGCATCCCATTATGTGGGATGCTGTATTGGTATTTATGAAATTAAGCTAATTTCTTATAAACATCAATAAATTCCTGAGCTAAATCGATAACTACTAATGCGCACATTAAGTGATCCTGTGCATGTACCATTAATAAGTTAAGTGGAGTTTTTTCTCCTCTGATTTCAGCCTGAATTAATTCAGTCTGAGCATGATGAGCTTCATTAACTGTTTCTTTAGCAGTCTGAATTGATTCATCTGCCTTTTCGATGTCTCCTGCTTTTGCATACTGAATTGCTTCAATTGCTGAGCTTCTTGCGCTACCAGCATTAACAATTAAGTTAATGACTGTCTGTTCCTGTTCGTCCATTTTAATTCTCCTTTAACAACAATTCCAGATTTCATCTGTGCCTATATTATAGCAATTCTTGAAAGCAATTTCAACACCCTTTTACAATATGACAAAATTACTCTGATTCCAATATGATAATGTCTTAATGTATCCAAGTTGATATTGTCCCAATTGGGACAATATCAACTTGCCGTGTTAAACTATAACCTCCAGGGGAGGTTATTATGAGAAAGGTTG
>NZ_JACRWG010000151.1:0-838 GCF_014306455.1 Catenibacterium faecis | reverse complement strand
TGACGTTTCTAAATTAACTAAACCATAAAATTCAACTATTCTATTTTTTCTAAATTATTCAAACTTGTTTTTAAGTTTGTCTTTTTTTATACGTTTTGATTGATTTTTGTTTCACACTTTTCCCATCTATAACAGGAAGTAGGAAGCTCATATGCAATCATTTATTGTATTTATACTTTATATACTATATTTATTAACTGGTGGACAGTACTTATATTATCAACTATTAAAACCAAAAACAGATCAAATTCTACTTGTTGACTTCATACTTCATATTCTCTCTGTAATACTTTATCTATTACTATAGAAACAACCATTTCAGCCACTATTTTATTATACATCTTTCGATTCCTTCATTCACTATCCTATGAACGAGATTTGAAACATAAACTAACACTTACAGTTATACTACTTACTTTTGCAGCGACTATAAAAACAGCTCTCGCTTATATTTTTATTACAATCAGTTCAATCTTTTTCACATATTAATATGATTCCTGCATTATTGAAGAAAAACAATCAATGTATACTGATTAATTTATTCAATCGACAATTGAATAATGTACCTAAAAAGAACGATTAAATCATATCCAATTCAATCGTTCTTTATTTCAAAAACTTCCTTTACTTTATCTAATCACTCTATGACATTTAAATAATTTGAATGCACCCTAAATCTATTTAGTCACTCATAAACACAAAAGACCTAGACACCTAAATGAACCGCCCCTGTCAAGTAGACAGGTGAAATAATTAAAAACATGTACCCTTGCCTGCCACGTAGTGGCAGGCAATTTTTTTATGCATAATGTGTCGCCTTATATTTCTGTATCGCCTT
>NZ_JACRWG010000150.1:0-859 GCF_014306455.1 Catenibacterium faecis | reverse complement strand
AAACTGGACTATTATAAGGATCTTGATGCATTATACTAATTAGACAAATCATAAATAATATATCGGGAAAAGTCCATAAAATCAGGACTTCTTTTCGTCGTGGAAAAAGACTGGATAGCAGACGCGAAAAAAATGAGCATCACCTTACGGCGATGCTCATTTAGCAGGGACTGTCAACATTCTGTCCTTGACTTTTGAACCAGTTTAGAACTCCTGGCAGTACTTTTAGGCTGTAAACTTTTTAGGGACAGTTTTCTGTCATTATTTTTTCCCATTTCCTACTTCTCTCAATTTTCTGAATGCCCAAAAAATTCTTATAAATACTATGATTAATAGAACAAATTCTGCACCGACAAGAAATTTGTAAGTAGCACCAGACATATAAGAAGCACTCTCTGTTAATAAATGATGAAGAAACAAAATTATATATGCTGCGAGTGCTACCGAACATGCAAAAGTCAAAAAGTGATAAATTTTCTCTGACTTATTCTTCATAAAATTCCCCTCCCTAAAGATTATATGATTAAGCTATTTTTTTGAATAATCATCTGCTTTTAAAAGATCTCTCTGTTCAAATGACATCATTTATATTTTTTATGAGAAAATCTTATCAAGGAATCTTTAGCTTTTCAACATTTTGCTATATTTTATTGAAAATTGGCAGTGGAAAGGCATGCCACTAATATTATGGGGTTGATTTCTTTGCCAATACAATTTTCCAGGATAAAAAACTACCATTTTGCAAAAGTCAATATAAAAATGTAGGTTTAGGACAATATAAGAATGTAGGTTTTCCTACATTCTTATATTGTCTTTTTAGTCTTCATCTACTATGAATTGAAGCTGATCTTTGAGTCTA
>NZ_JACRWG010000149.1:0-861 GCF_014306455.1 Catenibacterium faecis | reverse complement strand
GTCTTAGTACAGCTCTTGCGGTTATCACCAATCACATCAAGCCAGTATTCATACTCCACAAGACGGGCATAATATCCTAGAAATGTCTCGTAATCGCGCTGAATCTGTGCCTTTCTGTGACCTTTCCCATAGACAAGTTCCGTTTCAGTGGATAATATCTGTTCTAGAAGATACTGTGTGATGTATCCAATCTCCTGTGCACAATATAATTCGGCTTCAGGATAGGAATAGCCATATCGGCTATTGAGATTTCTTACGGAATCGGTGATTTTAAGGCACATGCTTGCTCTGTTAGTGAGTATTCTGTTTCTATAGACGAAGGAATACTTGTTGGCATAAGCCTCAATCTTAGTTCCATCTATATACTGGATATCTGTTCTAGCACCCATGAGGCTTCCGATATGAGCAGAAATATCATAAAAGATATCCTCGATGCTGGCTTTGAGATATGACTTCTCTAGTCGCTCGAAAGCCTTGCTGCTTGGACAGAGCTCCTTAGTAAGAAACATGAAGTCAAGGTTTCTTCTGCACTGGTATTCGAGTTCCCTGAGTGTAGGATGGCCAAGTTTCATGTATGCGAAAAGTTCAGCGCGTAGCAGGTCTATCCTGTTGTGACCTTTTCTTCCTCTGGTTTCTTTTCTGACCATATACTTGCTTAGATCCACTCCCTTAATGGCCTCGAGGAAAGAAAGAAGTTCATCAGTTGGCGTAATTTCATAGCCAAGACCTAGTGGCAAACACATCTGAATTGAGTTATAATATGTTATGTAGTTAGGTTCATTATTTAAACATTCATTCATAACCTAATTATATCAAAAAATGCGGCACTTCTCATTTATTTGAGATGTGTCGCATTTTTCT
>NZ_JACRWG010000148.1:0-878 GCF_014306455.1 Catenibacterium faecis | reverse complement strand
TAGACTCAAAGATCAGCTTCAATTCATAGTAGATGAAGACTAAAAAGACAATATAAGAATGTAGGAAAACCTACATTCTTATATTGTCCTAAACCTACATTTTTATATTGACTTTTGCAACCAATAATCCGGATTTCATATATGGACAGCAAAACTGACTGTATCTATGATCCGCTTTTTTCCCCGGCTTTTCTCTCGTATCGATAATAATTCGAAGTGTGCTTAAGCATTTAAATTCTTCATACCCACCCCCTTTCAGATTGAATTCATCAGTGTCATCAATAACCTTATTATCTTCTGCCAAAAACGGAAGAACGTAGTTACAACGTTCAAGCTCATACTCATCAAGGGAGCAAAACTTAGTGATTGTTACAATGTTACATTCAGATCCATTGTCACGTTTATATGGTTGATTCTTAATATATGCACCGAGTAAAAGTCCATGCATTGTTGTAAGTTTTCTATCATACACATACTCCGGATTAGAATCCCGAAGTGCATCAATAAATTCCTTAAATCTTTGTTCTGATACAGAAGGATGTAAACTACCAACCTGATAAGGAATTGACAGGTATGTGAACCCATTCCACTTTTGATTTACACTCTGTTGTTGATAATAGTCTTCATTGAAGAAGGCCTTACTTTCCTCTGGAGAAACAATGTCATATGCAATTTTCAAATGATGTCCATTGTTGCTCATATTCTTACAATTCATCACATCTAGAATCTTAATTTTGTAACACCCATCAGGGAGTGTTCTTTCGTATTATAGAACTAGAAGTTATTCAAGTAATAATTCTAGTTTTTTATTTTATCTAGAAGTGATATCATATCACTGAAGAGAAGTTAATCATTATAACTTGAGACATCCGTAAGGT
>NZ_JACRWG010000147.1:0-909 GCF_014306455.1 Catenibacterium faecis | reverse complement strand
ACCACCTCTCTTTGATTATACTATTATATCGAGATGCACACTAGAGTTTTGGGGGATTTGAGTTTGGTTATATATTTGTGTCCGCGCAACAAAGGCGCGGGGAAATGGAGAAAATCATGCAGATACATTAACTTCATTAAACAATCTAGCAAGCTCTTATTCTGATTTAGGAGATTACAATAAGGCATTAGAAATAGAAAACACAGTCTATAATGCGTTAAAACAAATCCTCGGAACGAATCATCCAGATACACTCGTAATATTAAGTAATTTAATTTCATTGCAGATGCAAAAATCATTCGTAGATAATCAATCTATCAAAAAGTATATGACTGCATATTTTGAAAATGTTAATAATCTTAGGACTACTGCTTTTAGAATAGAAGATGTATCTTCGAGACGAAATTTTCTTAAGTCATTCAATAAAGTATATAAATTATTGAAGATAAGTGTCTTTGAAAGAAATATCAAAGACTTAATAGACTATCTTTTTATCAATAAGAATTTGTCTTTTGAGATAGATATTAGTAGATTCCATAACGAAATGATGGGTGAAAGATTATCTCTAGAAGAAGTAATATATCCAATTGATAATCAGCTGATTATTGATTTCTATGAACTAGACAATTCAAAATATGGTCTTATTCTCATAAAAAATAGAAAGTATTCACAGTTTGTTGTTTACTATGACGATATCATCCATGGTTCATTTATCACTGGTAAGGATATTCAGTCATTTATCTGTTCTATTAGTGATTATGATCATATCTATGTCTGTCCTGATGGTGAATGGGGCTAGTATAAATTTAGTGCCAGTCAAATAGAGAAAATATCTAAAAAAAGAATTGAAAAACATTCGAAAGAATACTAGTCTGAAACATGAAAATAGAGGTGTTAAACATGTCAGAA
>NZ_JACRWG010000146.1:0-930 GCF_014306455.1 Catenibacterium faecis | reverse complement strand
GTAAGCACCCATGATATGATTTTTCTTGAAAACAGGTCCATTACGCTTGTTAAATAAACAAAGCCATCATCATATGTCCATATATAAGTTATATCTGTACACCATGCTGCATCTGGCGATGCTGGATCAAAGTCTCTTTTCAAGATGTTTCTTAATCTGTTAGAGAAGTTCTTTGATACTGTTGTTTTTGTCCATGGCTTTATGTAATGTGCTTTTATATGCATTTCATGCATATAATTTCCTACTGTTTTCTCCGATATCACATGTCCTTTTTTCTTGAGCTCTTCGGTTATTTTTGGTGCACCATAAATCTCGTGGCTTTCCTCATGTATTTTGCTGATTTCTTTTTTTACAGACTCCCTGCGCTTGCTGGATTCCGAGGGCTTTCTGCAGAGCCAGCTTTTAAATCCACTTCTCGATACACCAAGTATTTCAGTTATAGCTCTTAAAGAGACACGTCGGACATCTGCAGTTTCTTCCAGGTACTCCTTGATAGCCTCATAAAGTACTTTTACTGGCTGCTTATAATGCTCATAGCTTTTTTTAATATTTCAACAGCATCTTTAAGATCTCTGTTTTCCTTTTTTAGACGTGCTAATTCTTTGGCTTCATCACTTGAAAAATTGCCTGATCCTCTGAATAAATTACTATCTTCATTTTCATTCTTAGCTTCATCAAACTGTTTGCACCATCTATGGATTGAACTATTGGAAACTCCTAGATTATCAGCAACCTGTTGAAAAGTAAGTTCAGGATGATCCTTTCTATATTGAACTGCATCCAATTTAAACTGTTTGTCTATCACTTTATTTTCTGACATGTTTAACACCTCTATTTTCATGTTTCAGACTAGTATTCTTTCGAATGTTTTTCAATTCTTTTTTTAGATATTTTCTCTATTTGACTGGCACTAAATTTATACTAGCCCCA
>NZ_JACRWG010000145.1:0-1113 GCF_014306455.1 Catenibacterium faecis | reverse complement strand
AAACTGGACTATTATAAGGATCTTGATGCATTATACTAATTAGACAAATCATAAATAATATATCGGGAAAAGTCCATAAAATCAGGACTTCTTTTCGTCGTGGAAAAAGACTGGATAGCAGACGCGAAAAAAATGAGCATCACCTTACGGCGATGCTCATTTAGCAGGGACTGTCAACATTCTGTCCTTGACTTTTGAACCAGTTTAAAACTCCTGGCATTACTTTTGGGTAATTTTTTCGAAATCAGCAAATACTTTTTTCTGCATCAATTACTACTGCATCCTCAGAGATTTCCTGTTCCTATTCAAAGATTGCTTTGCCATTGCGATTTGATATTGCTAATTCAGCGCTCATATAGATAAAAATAGTTTACAGGTACAAAAAAAGTCAATCCGAAGATTGACTTATTCATAAGTTGGAGCGGGTGATGGGAATCGAACCCACGTAGTCAGCTTGGAAGGCTGAAGTTCTACCATTGAACTACACCCGCATAGGATGGTGACTCGCAGGGGATTTGAACCCCTGACCCTCTGATTAAAAGTCAGATGCTCTGCCATCTGAGCTAGCGAGTCAAAAAAAGATGGCTGGGATAACTGGATTCGAACCAGTGAAATGACAGAGTCAAAGTCTGTTGCCTTACCCCTTGGCTATATCCCAATAAAGATGGTGGGGAGAGACGGATTCGAACCATCGAACTCGTAGAGAACTGAGTTACAGTCAGCCGCGTTTAGCCACTTCGCTACCTCCCCACTGGTGCCGACTAGAGGAATTGAACCCCCAACCTACTGATTACAAGTCAGTTGCTCTACCAATTGAGCTAAGTCGGCAAATATTGAGCTATAAAATAAAATGGTGGAGGTTAACGGGCTCGAACCGCTGACCCTCTGCTTGTAAGGCAGATGCTCTCCCAACTGAGCTAAACCTCCGCTGCGGGTACTATATTATCATCATATCCACTCTAAGTCAACAGAAAATAGAAACTTTTTTAGAGTTTTCTGATTCCAATGTGATAATGTCTCAATGTATCCAAGTTGATAATGTCCCAATTGGGACATTATCAACTTACCGTGTTAAACTATAACCTCCATGGGAGGTTATTATGAGAAAGGTTG
>NZ_JACRWG010000144.1:0-1146 GCF_014306455.1 Catenibacterium faecis | reverse complement strand
AAAGCTGTTCTACAGAACATGGCATCTTCTCACTCTTGACGCCAAACAGCTTTCTCTTAAGATATGCATTCTCTTCACGAAGAAGATCATTATTATTCTTTAGGTATTCATTATCAGACTTTAAGCTTTCAACTAAAGCGTTTAGAGATGCAATGCCTGCTTTTAATTCTGCAATAGTACTAGCTAAATCAGCTGATGCAATAGTCATGTTTTCAACTGTAGCTTTAGTAGAATTATCCATCAGAAATGCCCTCCGTTTCATGTTCTAATTATACCATAAATCGTACAATTCTTCCATGAATCAGGGCTATTATAGGACTGCTTTTGGACTCATTTTCTTTATTCTTCCAGGCTGTACAACTGCAAGTCCCTCAAGGAGCCATCTGAACTGCTGGGGTGTTATTTCTCTTGCTTCGGATTCATTTCTAGGCCATTTGAATCTGCCATTTTCCAGTCTCTTGTAAAGAAGCACAAAGCCGTCACCCTCCCAGTACAGTGCCTTCATCACTCTCGAATTTCTACCACAGAACAGGAATACTGAATTTGAAAAGGGATCTAAACTAAACTGTGTTGTAACAAGTGCACTAAGACCATCAATCTGTTTCCTCATATCTGTATAGCCAACAGCCATATAGATATGCTCAGCCTTGGAGATATCACCTAACATAATAGTGCACCAATGATATTCGTTACTGTTCCTATGTCTGTATCACAGGGAAATTCTATACGAACATCACCTTTAGTTATAATTATGTTCTGTTTATCAAATGTGCTTTGATCAACAGAGACAAATGATGGAGCCTTTACAGCACCTGTTTCGATTGCCATCTTTCGCAGTTTCTTTAGCCAGCAGTAGTAGGTCTGCTCACATATGTTGTTCTGCTTGCACCATTTTCTGACGGGAAGTCCACTTTCCCTGCACGCTTTAATCCTTTCCACCCATTGCTTGGTCTTGATATCATCATTAATACTTTGAATATCCATGATCTCACCATCCTCTATATAGTAAATTCAGTGCTAAAATCACTATATATAGTAAATTTAGTGGCTAAAAACGCTATATATAGTAAATTTAGAATCTAAAAACACTTTAATTATCTAATATGGTGAGGTCTATTTCAATCCACTATATTATTTGGCGCTTAC
>NZ_JACRWG010000143.1:0-1147 GCF_014306455.1 Catenibacterium faecis | reverse complement strand
ATTGTCTCCAATATCATGATAGTACAAAAAGACCACCCATGAGGTGGTGCAGTTGTGTATATTCTGATTTTTAGACTAGTGGTGCAGTTGGTGATATAGGTGGTGCACTTTATGCGATTAACGGTGCTGTTCCTTGCGAATAATCAATGATATAGGATACATCGCTTTACATATTGGTGCAGCTATAGAAAGATGTTTTTCTGGGTCTATTAAGAAAAAAGCTGTTTATCTAGTATGCGGTTCAGGACAAGCAACCGCTCGAATGTTAGAGGCAAGATTACACAATGTATTTGCGAATAAGCTGACTGTTGTTAAAAGATTGTCTCTTATCGAATATCTAAATTATACAGAAAATGATTTCAAAGAAATAGATTGTGTTATTTCAACAATCCCTTTAGAACAATCATATGTACCAACAATTACTGTAGATTTCTCTCTTAATCAACAAGATATTGAAATGGTATCTCGTTTAATTACATCTATAGACCAAAGTAAATATGAGAAAATAAAAAAGTTCTTTGACTCTTCTTTATTTGTTCACAAGAAAAAAGTGAACTCAAAAAATGAATTATTAGAAGAACTCAGTACTCTTTTACTCAATGAGGATATTATTGGTGATGATTATCTTGATTCTGTCTATAAACGTGAAGAACTCTCTAATACAAATATGAATGATGTATTTGCATTACCACATCCATTAAATGTCTTCGCAAAACAGACAAAAGTTGCTGTTGCAATATTAGATGAACCACTTAAGTGGAATGGTGATGAAACTGTTAGAATTGTATTCCTTCTAGCAATCAAGAACGGAGACAGTCTTAACATGGAACACTTATACGATGTATTTATTGAACTCGTTAATAACACCAAATTCCAACGTGAAGTTATGTGTTCTAAAACATATGATCAATTTATTAAAACACTTATACAACACATACAATAAACCATACAATTGATTACATATAAAAACAGGAAGGATAGAGTTTTCTCCTAATATTCTACTTAAAAAGGGTTACTGGATGCATAACTAATGTGGACCCCGTGTCAAGGACATTAAATAAAAAGGCGCTTAAAAATGATTAGAAATAAAGATATCCTCTAGGTGTAAATTAACCAGGAGGATATTTTTATGTGTAAACTATATAAA
>NZ_JACRWG010000142.1:0-1160 GCF_014306455.1 Catenibacterium faecis | reverse complement strand
AAGGCGATACAGAAATATAAGGCGACACATTATGCATAAAAAAATTGCCTGCCACTACGTGGCAGGCAAGGGTACATGTTTTTAATTATTTCACCTGTCTACTTGACAGGGGCGGTTCAATTAAGAATGTCTTTTTTTGTGTATAATTATAAGAAAGGAGTAGATACATATGACAATAAGAGACATCATAGACTTATTAGAGTCACAAGGTGAATGGGTGAATAGAAACTGTACAAGAGATCGTATATTGTTTGGGGAGGATCAAACAGAAATAAGTAAAGTAATAACATGCTGGGTAGCGACTAATAAAGTGATTCAATATGCAATAGAACATGATATACATTTCATTATTTCACATGAGAATCCATTCTATCTCGCATCTACATCGTTACCTACACTTATATATAAAGCACAAAAAGAAAAAGAAGCATTATTAAAAGAACATGATATTACAATCTATAGATGTCATGATTTATGGGATGTCTATCCCGAATATGGCATTAGAGATAGCTGGGCTAACACATTAGATCTCAATTTTGAAGAATCACATGATCATTCTTACTATAGATATACAAATGATATTAATATGACTGTAGAAGAATGTGCACAACATATTATTAATAGAATAAAACCTTACCACCAGCAAGGTATAGAAATCATAGGAGATAAGACTCAAATAATACATAGATTAGGCATAGGTACAGGGGCTTGTACAGATGTATTTGAAATGTATGAAGAAGGTGCAGATGCATGTTTAGTCAGTGATGATGGTGTAAGTAACTGGATAGGTGTCCAGTGGGCAGTAGATCATGATATTCCACTTATAGTGATTAATCATATGACATGTGAAGCACCAGGTATGGAACATATGGTAGAGTACTTGTCTAAACAGTTTCCAGAAGTGACTTTTACCTTTGTATCCAATGATTATGGTATATACCATATGGATGAATAATCATTTTTAAGCACGAATTTGATAAAAATAAAGTATAAAAACAATTCATGATATGATAACTGTAAGGGAGGGATATGATGAATTGTTTTCGTATTATAGAACTAGAAGTTATTCAAGTAATAATTCTAGTTTTTTATTTTATCTAGAAGTGATATCATATCACTGAAGAGAAGTTAATCATTATAACTTGAGACATCCGTAAGGT
>NZ_JACRWG010000141.1:0-1186 GCF_014306455.1 Catenibacterium faecis | reverse complement strand
GATAGTGTAAAATATTTTGTGTAAATTATGATTTTTCAATTATAGAAAATGGACATATTTCCTAGTAAAATTAAGTCGACCAAAACATTAATCTAAGGAGATATGCCCATGAATTATTTTACTACATCTTTAATGAAAAATCTAATTACTAATGACAATAATCTTCCTCTTTTTGAGGAAGCTGTTGCCGAACTTTTTAGAAGTGAACTTGAAAAATCTATCAATGAAATTCTTGAACACGAATTAACTTTATTTCTAGATTATGAACGTTATGACAGAAGTAATAATGAAGATTCTCGAAATGGAAGCTATATTCGTACATTCAATACTAAATATGGTGTACTCAATATTAAAATGCCTAGAGATCGTTTAGGTCTATTTTACTCAAGTCTGCTTCCTAAATATCGTCGGCATGATCATTCTACTGATCAAACAATCATTGATCTATTTGATAAGGGATTATCAAATCAAGATATTTCTAGTATTGTCAATCATTTATGCGGTGCTAGTTATTCTAAACAAACAGTAAGCAATATTACAGATAAATGCATAGAAAACATTGATAAATTCAAATCTAGACAGTTATCTAAAGAATACGCTGTTGTTTATACGGATGCAACATGCATGGCCTTGCGAAGAGATACTGTTGCAAAAGAAGCAGTGCATATAGCAGTTGGTATTACTGTTGAAGGCACAAAAGAGATTTTAGGATACTCTATAGCACCCAACGAATCTGCTGAAATTTGGAAAGAAGTTCTAGAAGATTTCAAATCAAGAGGTTTAGAAAATGTATCGTTATTTTGTACAGATGGTCTAGCTGGTATGGAAGAAGTTATTGAACAGACTTTTCCAACAGCTAAAATTCAAAGATGTCTAGTACATATATCTAGAAATATAGCGGCCAAAGTACGTGTAACAGATAGAAAAGAAATACTAGATGATTTCAAAGAAGTATATAATGCAGCCAAATTAGAAGAAGCATTATCAAATCTTGAAACATTTACTTCAAAATGGAAAAGAAAATATCCTAGAGTAATTGATATTTTAGATAAAAATACGCATCTATTAACGTATTTTGATTATCCAAAGGAAGTAAGACATAGTATTTATTCAACGAATCTGATTGAAGGTTTCAACAAGCAACTTAAGAAGAAATTTAAGTTGAAGGAACAGTTTCCAACCGAAA
>NZ_JACRWG010000140.1:0-1235 GCF_014306455.1 Catenibacterium faecis | reverse complement strand
AAATAATTCATGGGCATATCTCCTTAGATTAATGTTTTGGTCGACTTAATTTTACTAGGAAATATGTCCATTTTCTATAATTGAAAAATCATAATTTACACAAAATATTTTACACTATCGCATACTACTGAAATGGGTATTAATAGAATTATAAAAAATCTAAAATTAAATACAAATGATGTAGTAGAATATTGTAAAAATAAAGTTTTAGATAAGAACTGTAATATATATAAACAAGGTAAGAATTGGTATTGTGAAATAGAAAATATAATAATTACTATAAATTCATATAGTTACACAATTATAACAGCACATATCAAGAGATAAATTATAACTTATCTTATAACACACATCTTCTATTCTGGAGATGTGTATTGTATAATCAAATTATCAGAAAATAATTACACTCAGAAAGGAGCATTTTTATGGTACTTGATAACATGAAATTTACAGACAAAGAGTCTCTGACCTTTGTTCCCATTAAATTGATTAATACATTCTGTCATTTCTTAGATGTGGAACATCCAGATGTTGACTTTAAATGCATCAAAGCTAAAGACATCCAGCGTAATCCTGAACTTCGTAAAAAATATCGACCATATCAGGAACAGTGCCGGAAAGCTTTCATTCAGGCTGGATTCGAAGATAATATTCGAGCAAACGGATATGACGGTTTCATCTCCAACATCGACCCGGAATGGTTATTCAATCGTCTTTGTACCTTCTTTAAACCGGATGTCAACCCTATCGCCTATGAATACATGACACGGTCCTTTGGTCATTATGACCCTGATAATGACGATAGAATCTTACCAACCATCTGGCGCAGTCGTTTTGAAATCATCGGTGACGGTGAACAATGTGATAAACTGGCAAATTTAATCGACTACTGCAATTTAACAAATGATAATCTTGCACTTATCCTGCAGACATTAAAATTAAAATAATGTTCCGCAGTGCAGAGCATTATTTTTTTCAAACATAAGAGAAAGGAGCATTTTCATGGTACTTGATAACATGAAATTTACAGACAAAGAATCTTTGACCTTTGTTCCCATTAAATTGATTAATACATTCTGTCATTTCTTAGATGTGGAACATCCAGATGTTGACTTTTGCTAAGGATAAAATAAAAATGTAGGTAAAAGACAACATAAGAATGTTGGAAAACCTACATAATTATTTTGTCCTTTTTCATTTTATTGATATTATCTTGCCGGAGGTAATATCGATGA
>NZ_JACRWG010000139.1:0-1268 GCF_014306455.1 Catenibacterium faecis | reverse complement strand
TCATCCTGAGCCAGGATCAAACTCTCCACTGAATATGTGAAGAGCTGATGTTCAGCTCATCAATTAAATGTTTTCAAATAAATCTGACGTGTATCTGTTCAGTTTTCAATGTTCTGTCTCAGCCCGTCTTGCGGACTGCCTGTCTATAATACCCAATATCCGCTCGTTTGTAAAGTGTTTTTTTAAATATTTTTCAGACGTTTATTATACATCGCATTTTTGGCCCTTGTATGCTTTGTTTTTTAATTTTAAATTATTTATAACCTAATTTTACAAAGTAGTTTATATGTCTTATTTAGCTCATTTATGACTATTCACTGTTTTATATCATTTTTTAATCTTGCATTTGTATATACATTTTATTTCAGTTATAATAGTCATGAGGTAATTAATTATGGCAAAACAACCAATTTATGTAAAGATTATGTCCGATATCGAAAATCAGATTAAGGACGAAACATTAAAATCAGGAGATCAGATTCCTACAGAAAAAGAATTATGTGAATTTTATAACACATCTCGCATGACAGTAAACAAAGCAATTTCTAGATTATGTGAAAAGAACCTAATCGAACGTATTGCAGGTAAAGGGTCATTCGTGAAAGAACACCGTGTTATAAAGAACCTACAACTAGGTACAAACGGTAGCTTTTCGGATGATATGATTGCGACAGGTAAAGTTCCTGGCTCTAAACTTATAGAATATAAGCTAGTGAAGGGCAAAGAAGTTCCTCATGTTAAACACGCACTTAAACTGAAGGATGATGATTTCATTCATTACTTTGTACGTGTTAGAACAGGTGACGGTATTCCTATCGCTATCAGTTATACTTATCTATCTGCTTCTATTATCCCTACTATAGATATACAGATATTGGAAGGTTCCTTATATAAGTATATCAATAAGCTTGGATATAGCATTGATGGTATTGATGCAGAATATTCTGCAGTACTTCCTACCGATAAGCAGAAAGAACTACTACAAGTAGACCAAGTTGCTTTATTCAAAAGTGAACACGTAACATTCTTATCCGATGGACGTCCTTTCGAGTATATTTCTACTTACTATAGAGGAGATCAATATACATATAGTCTTAAAACTGTATTTGATGAGTAAAAAAAGTTATGGCAAATCATGATTGCCATAACTCAGACTGTTGACAAACTAAATGTTAACAGTCTTTTCTTTTAAATTTGAAGAGTATATGATAATATAGTTACTGTCGTAAGTGTCCACACTCCAATTAAGCAAAATTTGTGGCCTTACG
>NZ_JACRWG010000138.1:0-1273 GCF_014306455.1 Catenibacterium faecis | reverse complement strand
ATTACTAATAAGAAAACTCGTATTACCGAATACATCCAAGAAACGTTTTCAACTTTAAATCCTGATTTACTGAATCTTAAACAGTGGCTCATTAATCACAAATGCTTTGATGCATGCATGGAATCTACTGGGAAATATTGGATTCCAATTTTCAACATCTTAGAAGATGAAATCAATATTTACTTAACTCATCCAAAATATGTCAAAGCAATTAAAGGGAAGAAAACTGACAAGAAAGATTCAAAATGGATTTGTGATTTATTTAAACATGATCTAATCAAATTTTCTTTTATACCACCCAAAGAAATAAGAGCTTTACGAGAAATATCTCGCTATCGCTATAAATTGGTTGGAATGCGTTCCTCTGAACGTAATCGATATCAAAACTGTATGACAGTTTCCAATATCGGTATTGGTTCTGTATTTTCAGATCCGTTTGGAAAGTCTGCACAATCAATCATGAAAGAAGTACTTGAGTCAGATATCATTGAAGATGAGAAAATTTTGAAATGTATCCATGGATCGTGTAAAAATAAAGATAAGATTCTAGATTCCATTAAACACTGCAATATCGAAACTGATCAAAGGTTTAAAATGAATGAATCAATGATTCATATGGAAGAATTACAACTCCATATTGATAACTGTGAAATCGAACTAATGAAACGTGCAGCACCAATGTTCGATCAATTCATGCACATCACCCAACTACCAGGTATCAGCACTTTATCTGCAATTCTTATTATTTCAGAAATCGGAGTAGATATGAAACAATTCGAATCAGATAAACAACTAGCCTGTTGGGCTGGATTAGCACCTGCAAATAACGAAAGTGCTAATAAGAAAAAATCAGTTCGTATTTCTAAAGCAGGTCAATATTTAAAACCTTTATTAGTTCAGTGTGCTCTTGGAGCAATCAAAGATAAGGAGGGCTATTTTGGAATTAAGTATTCTCGTATCAAAAAGAGACGAGGCCACAAGAAAGCCATTATCGCAATTGCAAGAATGATGCTTGTCAGTATATACCATATGATTCTTACTGGAGAGACATTTAATCCTTCAGATTATGAATCATTTAGAAATCCTAAGCCACCTATAAAGCAACAAGATTTAACAGAAGAATCAGCAATTGAGTTTCTTAAGAAATCAGGTTTTGACGTTTCTAAATTAACTAAACCATAAAATTCAACTATTCTATTTTTTCTAAATTATTCAAACTTGTTTTTAAGTTTGTCTTTTTTTATACGTTTTGATTGATTTTTGTTTCACACTT
>NZ_JACRWG010000137.1:0-1339 GCF_014306455.1 Catenibacterium faecis | reverse complement strand
TCAACCTTTCTCATAATAACCTCCCCTGGAGGTTATAGTTTAACACGGCAAGTTGATATTGTCCCAATTGGGACAATATCAACTTGGATACATTAAGACATTATCATATTGGAATCAGAAAATCAGGCAGGAAGATGAAGTCTAAGTTGACCTTGTGAAATAATTGTGTTACAATACAACCAACAAAGGAATATTTTATAGCATGTCATTCACAAAGCATTAGCTATACGTAGAAAAAGAAATTCTTTTTTGCGTACGCTAATGCTTTTTTTGTTTATTTTTGGAGGTAAAAATAATGGAATATATTAAGAAATACCAGTCTCCTATTGGAAACATTACTATGGCAAGTGATGGTGAATCACTTATTGGTTTATGGTTTGAAGATGATAAATATTATGCAGATATCCTCAAGGAACCTATTGAACAAGATTTACCAGTCTTTGATCAGACAATTGCCTGGTTAAACTTATATTTTGATGGAATCGTTCCTAACTTCTGTCCACCTATTAAGATGCAGGGTACACCATTCCAGAGAATGATCTGGACTATTATCCAGCATATCCCTTATGGTGAAACAATCACTTATGGTGATATTGCGAAAGCTATTGCGAAATATGGCAATAAGAAAGAAATGTCAGCACAGGCAGTTGGTGGTGCTATTGGTCATAATCATATTGCGTTAATCATCCCTTCACACCGTGTAATTGGTTCTAAGGGTAACTTAAAAGGCTATGCTTCTGGTGTAGAAAAGAAAAAGAAGCTTCTCCTCTTCGAAAAAGCCTCAGTTATTAACAGCAGTATGAGAATAGATACAAGACTTGCATAATGCAGGTCTTTTTTTTGTGCGATGAAGTGGTCTTATTATGAATGAAAAACAAATGAATTAGAGTACTTCTTACTAAAGAAGAGTTTGATGCAGAAATTGAAGAAAGAATGCATGAAATAGTCTTTTATTTTCTTCTTTAAGATTCCCATATTATTCCCATACTTTTTAAAGATAATACAACTAGGGGGTAATGTATGAAGAAAATAGGAATCTCAATTATTGTGCTATGTTTAGTACTCGTATTCGCATTTTTTAAATTTCCACTACAATCAGTTGCATCCAGCAAAGATGAACATCAAACTGACTTTGTTGTATTGAGTGGAACATCTACGAATGTGGATACTGTTTATTCAGAAAACTATCAAAAGAAAATCAAAGCACAGATAGAACGTTTGTAAGCGCCAAATAATATAGTGGATTGAAATAGACCTCACCATATTAGATAATTAAAGTGTTTTTAGATTCTAAATTTACTATATATAGCGTTTTTAGCCACTAAATTTACTATATATA
>NZ_JACRWG010000136.1:0-1341 GCF_014306455.1 Catenibacterium faecis | reverse complement strand
TGAATATTACGGAGTGGCAAGGCCACTCCATACGGTAAAATAAGTCCATCCATTACGCTAGAAAAGTCCAGTGAATCCGTTAAACAAGTCCATCATATTTAATATAAAGATTTGCATCTCTTGGTTGTAAAATGGATTTGATAAGTAATAAATACTTATCAAATCTTGCAACTAGGAGGTGTTTTTATATGCGAGATGTTAAGAAGATTTTGGAAATGAGATCTCAAAATTTCAGTCAGCGAAAGATAGCTGAAGCACTTAAGGTATCAAGAGATACAGTAAGAAAAGTATCTAAAGCAGCTGATGAAAATAGTATTTGTTGGTCCATGATCCAGAATCAGAATGAAATGGAAGTACAGAAACTATTGTTTGTAAAGGAGACTAAACTTAATCTGATTATTAAACAACCTGATTATCAGTATATTCATAAAGAACTGTTAAGACCAGGGACAAACAACAGATTATTATGGGAAGAATATGCAGAAGACTGTAGAAATAGTAAATTTCCATTCTATTAGTACAGTTACTTCTCTGAAAAGCATCGTGATTATGTAAAGAAAAACAATCTCACAATGCATATCACACATAAGCCAGGGGATAAAATGATGATTGATTTGTTATGAGAATCTTTGCATAACCAATCTACTTCAGTACGAATACCTGGCTTATACTGAATATGGTTGGTATAGTTGTGATTCTGAACATGTTCTTTGTATCCTCTGCAGAACTTTGAATAGCTCACGGGATACTTCCCATCATTTATCTTGATACAGTATTCATTCCACAACAGCTTCAGAGTGACTCCAGGTTTAGATAATTCATTACGAATATATTCATAATCTATAGGGGCATAGATATCTTCACTTTCATAAAGATTAGGGAAGAACAGCTTTCCTAATTCCGTATCTGAATAACACTCTAATTTTGCAGTATCAAATTCTAATTCCTCCTTTCTTCGTCTTACTTTCTATGATGTGTGCTTGCTTATGTGATATTGTTTGGAAATGGTATTAAGAGAAATACCCTGACCCATTAGCTGCAGGCACATTCTCAGATTGAATTTTACGGCCATAGTTTTAAGGCTCCTTTCGTAATATTAGAGACATTGTCTCCAATATCATGATAGTACAAAAAGACCACCCTTGAGGTGGTGCAGTTGTGTATATTCTGATTTTTAGACTAGTGTTGCAGTTGGTGATATAGGTGGTGCATTTTATGCGATTAGCGGTGCTGTTCCTTGCGAATAATCAATAGTTCATACCTGATTACTTTACACGGAAAATCATTACGTGAGGAATACTCAAGAATAAAACAATAAAAATGGAGAAGGCATAATAATGA
>NZ_JACRWG010000135.1:0-1362 GCF_014306455.1 Catenibacterium faecis | reverse complement strand
TAGCCAATCATGACTATCATGATTGGCTATTATTCTGGTAAGAGTTAGGTGGTGCACTTAATACGACAGAGGTGGTGCATAGCTCTGCGACTACCGGTGCAATTACGAGCGAATAATCATCATCTTCAGGGAAAGAAATAAGACTAGATTCTTGACTAAGAATAGTCTTTGAAATCTCAAATGGTAGAGGATAGTTTGTCTTAATGGTATTTAATAAAGGGTTTTTATTCTCTAAATGAAGTTCCATCATTGATATTGAAGTACGGAAATGATAGAAAAGATCAGATCTTAGTATTTTGTCATCCCTTAAATCAAAATTATATCCTTTGTAGATGCCTTCTAAGAAAGAATCAATAAGATTATGTATAGAACGATCATCTATAGAATTATTGTTGTACTTAATATTAGAAATAAAATGAAGTGAAATATATTGTTTTTCACCACGAGTAATTGTTATGTCATAATAATTACTTAATGATTCACATATCTCATTCATAATTTTCTCAATATTGTTGGGAATTTCTGTGTTATTCATAACACTAATGTAGTCATCATTAAGTATTCTGGAAATCATTAATGCAAAGTAAATAGTAAGATTTTTTAATTTATAATCATCTGTTTGAATTTCATGCTTATTGAAAACATTGATTAACAAAGAAACAATATAATTTACTTCAACATCGTTGTAGTAAATCTTTTCTCCTTTAGAAAATGCAGAAACAGTTGAATATTCATTTAACGGATATGTTTCATTCACGATACAATCTCGTTTATCAGATTCATTACCGATGATTTTTATTCCAACGCCAGGCTTTACAATGTATTCAAGATTATAAAGTGGTAGGCATTTCTTTATTATTTTTATGTAATTAGAAAATGTGTTTTTTGAAACATAAACCAAGTCAGCCAGATCATCAGTTGAAATATAATCGTGTGAATAAAGTAGTTTGTTCAATATGAAACGTATTCTATCTTCACTGGAATCAAGGTCTACAATATCTGATTCTTTAGATGTTATGTTATCTAGAAATGAATTGAACTTTTCTTCATCTTCAATTTCCAAATAGTAACCGGCTTTCCTTTTTAACTGTACACTTGCTCCCTGTAATTCATTGTTTAAATTATTTATATCAGTACGAATTGTACGATCTGATACTTTGAATAGATCTGCTAGCTTTGCAGCAGTAGTGTAATCATTACTACGTATATAGTTAAAAATATCTTCAATTCTTTTGTAATTAAACATGATTTTCTCCATTTCCCCGCGCCTTTGTTGCGCGGACACAAATATATAACCAAACTCAAATCCCCCAAAACTCTAGTGTGCATCTCGATATAATAGTATAATCAAAGAGAGGTGGT
>NZ_JACRWG010000134.1:0-1364 GCF_014306455.1 Catenibacterium faecis | reverse complement strand
ACTGATTCACTGCCATCTAAGTATCTTCTACATATTTCAATTTTTTGTTCTTTTGAAAACTTACTTTTTCTTCCCATAAGAAAACCTCCTCAGCAAACAGTGCTTTTAATTATTTGCACTGTCTACTGGGAGGTCATCATATCATTTCTCAATTGTCTTTTCTTTCCCATAATATTCAATTTTACTTACGCTTACTTTAATTGACAGATTATTCAGTGATTCTCTTTTTTGCAGTTAATACAACTGCTGCTAAAGCACTTACTAATAATAATGAAGCATATAATGCAACATTCATAGTATCACCAGTTTTCGGTGCTTCTTTCTTAGTAGTAGTTGTAGTATTTGTTTTCTTGTCATCTTTTGCTGCAGATGCATTAGGTGTAATTGTAGTTGTACCTTTATTTTCTGTAGGTTTTGCAGGGGTAGAAGGCTCAGCTGGTGTAGTAGGAGTTACAGTTGGTGCTGGAGCCTTTACAGAAGCTTCTACAAACATAGACCTATATTTATCCTGACCGTTTAATTCGAATGCAAAAACAAATTCAATTTCAGAATACTTTGTCCAATCTACTGAAATCTGGTTTGTAAAAGTATCATCCCAAGTTTTTGCATTTTTTAATGCATCGTTAGTAAATGTGACCTTGCCTTTACCTTCTTCATTTACTTCTACCTTAGATGGAACACTGATAATAGGCATTGCTGCGTCATCTGCGCCATAAACATACATTTCCTGAGGATAAACTGCTCCACCTTTAGCATCTACTTCAAAGACAATATCACTATCACCTGTCCATTTAGGTGTAGTTAAAGTGATTTCTGGTTCATAAGCTGCAGGTAGTTTCAGGTGTAGGTGTAGTTTCAGTTACAGCTGGAGTTTCTCCAGTAACTACTGCATCTTCTGCAAATACTGCTGTAGTAGATAATGCTGATACTGATAAAGCACAAGCTACTAACATAGTCATCAATTTTTTGTTCATAATCGTTTTCTCCTTATTTGATTTATCCAAAAAGAAATCTTTTAAGCTTCTTGAATAGCGCAAAAAAAGCATGAACTATTTAATAATATATAAATAATCCATGCCTAAATATAAATATTAAGTTGCTAAAAAGGGCAGACTCAGTTACTGTCTGTCTGTCTGTCTGTCTGTCTGTCGTAAGCGTAGCAAGTTTTAAACATGACTGTCAATCCCTCTTTTAAAATTCCTCAAAGAAATTCTTTTTGGTTAATTAAATTATAACTCTGTTCTTTGCAAAAGTCAATATAAAAATGTAGGTTTAGGACAATATAAGAATGTAGGTTTTCCTACATTCTTATATTGTCTTTTTAGTCTTCATCTACTATGAATTGAAGCTGATCTTTGAGTCTA
>NZ_JACRWG010000133.1:0-1409 GCF_014306455.1 Catenibacterium faecis | reverse complement strand
GAGGACAAGCTCTTCATGGCTTATGACTACATAAGCAGAGGAAAAGCAAAAGAGAATGGCTATACCAACACCAGAGTGTTCAAATTATTTGGTGTAAGCAGCACCGGCTATTATAATTATGTGGCACGCAGGGAGGATAGAGACGGGAAGCAGGCAGCTAGAAAACAGGATGAAAGCCATGTGATGCAGTGCTTCAAGAAGATCATTAAAACACTAGGATTCGTTCCCGGAAAGCGAACCTTCCGACGACATATGTTCAGAAGGTTCAATTACAATATCAGCGTATCAAGAGCTTCAGCCATCATGAAAAAGATGCAGATAACTGCACAGCTTCCCAAGAAGGATGCATACAAGGGACAGGCAACCCACCATCATGAGTGCATGGCGAAGCCTAATCTCGTTAACCGCAACTTCAAGCTGGGAGTAAGACAGGTCATCCTTACTGATATCACTTATATTCATTACGGCTATAGCCGTACTCCAGCTTATATGTGTGCATTTAAGGATGCCTATACAACTGAAATAATAGGTCATTATGTTTCAAGCAGAATGGATGTATCTCTTGTTCAGAAGGCATTCAATAATATGATGGAGAATCATAAGGACGAGTTCCCCAAGAATCTGGAGGTATACTGCCACAGTGACCAGGGTTCACAGTATCTGTCAACATCGTTCAAACAGCTTCTTAATGAGAATGATTTCATCCAGTCAATGTCCAGAAGAGGAAACAGTCAGGACAACGCTCCTATGGAATCATTCTTTGGGCGCATGAAGACTGAGGTCATTGACATCATCGCAAGATGTGGGGATATAGCTACTGTAAGAAGACTCATCGATGGCTATATCAATATGCATAATAATGAAAGATATCAGGATACCCTTGCAGCACTGTCTCCAAATGAATTCTATACATACAAGGTGACAGGTCAGTATCCACTGGACAGCTATTATGGGGTGAAGGCATCAGAGCTTATGCCTCTTGAAAAGATCATTGAGGCTAAGCTTGAAATGCAGGAAAAGAAGAAGGAACTCCGTAAAGAACGTCAGAAGATCAATGAGCAGCAGTCCAGATTATTAAGGAATGCGGGCGAAATCATCATGCGTGATATGAAGAAGATGAAGGATGAAAGCAGGAAATGGGTAAAACAGCAGGAACTAGTAGAGAATCAGCTGAAGAAGATCTCGGAAATCATTGAGAAGATTAGTAAGGCTTTAAAATTCTATTATCATGAAGCAACAGCTGAGATCAAGGAACTGCTTAAGGATCCATTGAACTGGAAGAACTATACAAAACTGGACTATTATAAGGATCTTGATGCATTATACTAATTAGACAAATCATAAATAATATATCGGGAAAAGTCCATAAAATCAGGACTTCTTTTCGTCGTGGAAAAAGACTGGATAGC
>NZ_JACRWG010000132.1:0-1444 GCF_014306455.1 Catenibacterium faecis | reverse complement strand
TTTCTCTTTTTGATGAAGCAGAACAAGAATGCGAGCCAGAGCTTCTTGAAGAAATCACATACAGCAGAGCCAAAAAGAAACAGAAAGGCACTCTTGAAATCAAGCTAGATAACCTTAAGCATGTAAAAGAAGTTTATGATATTGATGAGAAAGATAGAATCTGTGATATATGCGGTACAAAGATGCATAGAGTGGGTGAAGAGTTCGTAAGACATGAAGTAGTTTATGAACCTGCAAAACTCTATGTAAAGGATATATACAGAAAGACATATGAATGTCGTAATTGTCGAAAGAGAGGAAAGGTTGTTATGCTTAAAGCAGGTACACCAGCACCTGTTATTCCTCATTCATTCACATCACCAAGTGTTCTATCTCAGGTGATCACTGATAAGTTCGTCAATCATATGCCTCTTTACAGACAGGAAGCAGAATGGAAACGTCTGGGGCTTGATCTATCAAGAACTACAATGGCCAACTGGCTGATCATAGCTTCGAGAGAATATTTCATTCCAATCGTAAACAGAATGCATGAAATTCTTGTTGAGGAGAAGTACCTGCATAGTGACGAAACTACGGTGCAAGTGTTGAATGAACCAGGTAAGCCAGCGACCTCCAAGTCATACATGTGGGTATATTCAAGCATCAGAGAAAGCAGCAAGCCTATCAGAATATTTGAATACAAGCCTGATAGGAAAGCTGAAAATCCACAGAAGTTCCTTGAAAATTTCAGTGGCACACTGATTTCTGATGGATATGGTGGTTACAATAATATTGCAGGGGCAGTCAATGCATACTGCTGGGCACATGCAAGAAGAAAGTTCTATGAAGCACTTCCTGCAGATATGAAAGATGTCTCTGATACATTGGCTTATACAGGTCTTAAGAAAATAGCCAAGCTGTTTGCGATAGAAAAGGAAATTGATACGTTCCCACCTGAAGAGAAAGTCAAAATACGCCAGAAAAAGTCAAAACCATTAGTAGACGACTTCTTTTCATGGTGCGTTGATGCTCAGAACAAGTCTTTAACACGCTCTAAAATAGGCAAAGCTATTCAGTATGCCCTGAATTTAGAGAAAGGACTGCGTGTATATCTGGATGATGGTTTAGTTCCAATGACTAATTCATTAGATGAACGTAATATAAGACCATTCACCGTGAGTAGAAAAAATTGGCTGTTTAGTACTTCTACCAAAGGAGCAGATGCAAGTGCATCAATATTCAGCCTGATTGAGACAGCTAAAGCTAATAGACTTAGTCCTTTTGATTACATAGAATACATACTAGATATAATGCCTCAGATTGATATCATTCAGCATCCAGAAAAGATTGACTGGTTCATGCCTTGGAGTGAACAGATAAAAGAAGAGTTTGGAATAAAGGACGATTAAATCGAAAATGTGATTTAATCGTCCTTTTTAGGTACACTATATAATTTGGCGCTTAC
>NZ_JACRWG010000131.1:0-1516 GCF_014306455.1 Catenibacterium faecis | reverse complement strand
AATTCTTCCTTCCCTTACCTCTGAACAGAAGAAGGCATTATGCATATGGATAAGAGACCTTCCACACGACAGATATGACTATTCCATCCGTTCCATACTGAAGAGAATCGGCATATCTAAGTCATCCTATTATTCAATACTCTCAGATGATAATTACGGCATGAAGGAAAGACAGGATGAGATTGATTTTGAATACATAAAAAAGGTCATTGATTATAAGGGATTCAGAAAAGGAACGCGCACTATCTATATGATGCTTCCTGATATATGTGGTGTTCATTTTGGAAGAAACAAGATTCTCAGACTGATGAGAAAATACAACTGCAAATGCGCCATCCGCGGGGAGCGTACTGAATTGAAAGCGAACAGGGAAAACTTGAAAAATAACAGGAAGCCAAACCTTCTTAAGAGAAGGTTCCGTCTGGCTAGACCGGGGGAAATACTGCTTACGGATGTCAGTTATCTGAAATACGGGCTAAACAGAACTGAATATCTGTCATGTGTAAAGGATGCAGTAAGCGGGCGAGTTGTGAGTCATATCACTTCTTCAGGCAATGATCTTAATCTGGCTATGGATACAATAGATACTCTTGATTATTCTCAAGATGCCATCTTCCATTCTGATCAGGGATCCCTTTATTTTAATGATTTATTTCAGGACAGGCTTAAGAAACTAGGATACAGACAGTCCATGTCACGCAGGGGAAACTGCTGGGATAATGCAAGCCAGGAATCCTTCTTCGGACATATGAAGGATGAGTGCGACCTGTCTGGCTGTTCCACTCCGGAAGAAGTGAAGGAAATGATAGATAATTATGTATACTACTACAATAATGAGCGTCCTCAGTGGACACGCAATAAGATGACACCTGCTGAATATGAAGACTATCTTAATTCATTATCTGATAATGAATATTCAGATTATCTTCAAAACGAACAGGAAAAGTATGATAAAATGATGAAAAAAGCGAGAGAAAAGGCGCTCAAGCGTGCAGTTGAGCTTGGCGCTCTGACAGAGGAGGATATGGAATTATATGGCTCAGGAAAGAAAGAAGAACAGGCAGCAGCAGACAGAGGCGCAAAGACTTGCACATAGAGATGCAGTTATTGAACATTCAGATAATAAGTTCGTTGCAGAACTTACAAAGAATATGGATGCATTCATCTATACAAAGGACTTCTATGTTGCACTGTATAAGCAGCTTGAAAGTGGAATGACATCAATCGAGGCTTATGAATCATTAGGGTTCGATACTAAGAAACTAGGAAAGAACTGCGCTCAGGCAGCAGCCAAGCGTGCAAGACAGAAAGCGAAGAACGGGGAGTTTGAACCAAAGGCTGAGAACTATGATGGAAGCATCCCTATTGAGGAAATGCCTGAAATGACTCTTGAAGAGAAGGTTGCATACCAGGAGGCTCGTATCAGATATCTTGAGGATTACGTAGAATTTCAAAAAAAAATGCCTTCCATACTGGAGGAGATATACTCATCCTACAGCGACAAGAAGTAAAGGAG
>NZ_JACRWG010000130.1:0-1546 GCF_014306455.1 Catenibacterium faecis | reverse complement strand
TATTTTAGTGATGAACAAGTAAAGGAACTCGAAAAGAATCCATATGTAAAGAAAGTATCTATCAAAAGCATAACCTATTCAGAAGAATTCAAAGAACTCTTCTGGATTGATTTACAGAATGGCATGATGCCTGGAAACATATTTAGAAAGTATGGATTTGATCCTCATATGTTAGGATCTAGTCGAACTCTCAAGTTCACAGATCGTGTAAGGAAAGAAGCAGCAAGGGAAGAAGGATTCAAGGATACCAGAGGCACAAAATCCGGAAGACCTTCTACAAGGAATCTTACCATTGAGGAACAGCTAGAAAGGCTTAAGCAGAAAAATAAAATTCTCCAGCAGGAGAACGATTTTTTAAAAAGAGTGAGATTTATCAACAGAAAGCAAATATTAAAACTGCAGAAGGACAAACAGTAAGAGAAAAATATAAACTGATAGATAGAACTCTTGAATCACCTAGTAATAATCTGAGTGTCTCAGCATTATGTGATACTGCAGGTGTTTCAAGAAGTGGGTTCTATTCATGGAAGAAACGAAAAAGTTTCATAAGCGAAAAAGAAGAGCAAGACCGTAAGGATTTTGAACTGATTTTAGAAGCATACAGGTTCAAAGGATATGACAAAGGTAGACGTGGTATTCATATGCGTCTTCTTCACATGGGCATTATGATGAATCATAAAAAGATTTCAAGACTGATGAAGAAATACGGTCTATTCTGCCCAATAAGAAAAGCCAATCCTGCAAGAAGAATGGCTAAGGCAATGAAAACATCAAATTATGCGGATAATATTCTAAACAGACACTTCGAGGAGTACGGTCCTGGATATGTGCTTGAAACAGATATTACTTATCTATTCTACGGTCATAAAAGATCTAAAGCCTATCTATCAGTGGTAAAGGATGGCTTCACAAAGCAGATTCTTGCATATGTATTATCACCGTCTTTAGAAGTAGACTTTGTCCTGGAGACAATCAATCAGCTTTACAGTAAACATAAGCATAATATTCATACTGATGCTCTGATACATAGTGATCAGGGTGTGCATTATACAAGTGTTAAGTTTATTGATTTACTCAAGAGCCTGGAAATCAGACAGTCAATGTCAAGAAGAGGAAACTGCTGGGACAACGCTCCCCAGGAATCATTCTTCGGACATATGAAAGATGAGATAGGCAGATATACAGAGAATGCCGGCTCATACGAAGAACTAAAGGAAATAATAGATTCCTATATGGTTTATTACAACAATGATCGTTATCAGTACAATCTAGCCAAGCTTTCACCAAATGAATACTTAGAATATTACATGACTGGTGAGTACCCACTCAACCATATCGCAAAGGAGCCTGATGAATATAAGGAAAAATTCAGACAGGTAAGAAATAATCTTGATAGAAACTCAACGCTCGAGAAATTAGTAGCTATCCTTCAAAGAATAACTCATTTCAAACAGTCCATCAGATAATCTGCATAGATGACTTCTGATTATATCTATATCATTATTGCTTAATGATGCAAAGCCAAAATCATCCATCTTAGTGAATA
>NZ_JACRWG010000129.1:0-1569 GCF_014306455.1 Catenibacterium faecis | reverse complement strand
AAATAATTCATGGGCATATCTCCTTAGATTAATGTTTTGGTCGACTTAATTTTACTAGGAAATATGTCCATTTTCTATAATTGAAAAATCATAATTTACACAAAATATTTTACACTATCAGCAAAATGAACAAATTAATTTTGATTTAAATCAAATAGTAAATAAATATCAAGAAGAATATATACTAAGTTTAAAATTAATAGAACATTTAGAAAAGAAATATAAAATAGATATACCGTTAGATGAAGCAATAACTATTGTTTTGATTTTACTTTTGAATCAATTAACAGAAAGCGAAAATAAACCTGTATTGTTAATTGCTATGCATGGAAAAAATGTAGCAAGTTCGCTTACTGGTGTTGTTAAACAAATGTCAAATAGTGATAGTGTTTATTCATATGATCTTTTTTTAGAAAAGAAAATGCAAATGGCTTATGAAGAAATGAAATCATTGATTGAAAAAATTAATAGAGGTAAAGGTGTATTACTTATCTATGAGATGGGTTCTGTAAAAATTATGGGTAAATTGATTTCTAAAGAAACAGGTATAGATATCCGCTTTATTGCTGCACCTTCCACAATGATTGCTTTAGAAACCGTAAAAAAGATGAGCAGCAATGATGATTTAGATGATATTATGTCTGAATTAGAACAAAGTTATCAACATTATTTTCCATCAATTGTTGAAAACTATCATCGACAAAAAAAGAAAAATGTTATTATCACTTTATGTATGAATGGCGAAGGTGGTGCTATACAAATAAAAAAATACCTAGAAGATTCATTAGAATTACAAGATATTGATATTGTTCCATTATCAATGAATAATCATAAAGAATTATTGTTTAAAATTAATGAATTGAGAAAATCGTATAATATTTTATGTACAATGGGATCATTTGATCCTCAATTATATGGCATTAAATTTATATCTGTAACTCAATTATTTAATACACCATTAGATAAATTATCACTATTAATTTCAAGTTCTAATCAAGACATTGTCATTAAAAAGAAAATAAAATATTCATTAATATTTAAAAATATTGAAAAACAAGCACCGAATATTGATATTGATATCTTGAAAAAAGTATTACCAGAATTTATTCAAGAATTAGATTGTCAATATCAATTATCCTATGATAAAAAGATAGGTCTTATTATGCATCTTAGTGGTGTTATCTGTAGCTTGGTTGATAATGCACCGATTCCTAAAAAATATAATTATAAAAATATAATTTCAACACATAAAAAAACATACGAATATTTATATGATTTAGTAGAAATGATAGAAGAACCTTTTCATATTCAATTTTCTGATTCTGATATTGCAAGTTTAATTACGATTATTAAAGAAATTTAATACTTATTTTAATAGCTTATTGTAAAGTAAGCTATTTTTTATTTATTAGTGTATAAAGTGTATAAAAAATATTTAAGAGTAATAAAATGATTATTCCACTTTAGTTGATCACTCATTCCGATTGGGTTGACCAAGTGTTCCGATACACTTGACCAACTAGCCATTTTCATAAAATTCCGATGGGGTTGACCAACCATTCCGATGAA
>NZ_JACRWG010000128.1:0-1596 GCF_014306455.1 Catenibacterium faecis | reverse complement strand
GAAACGAGGTTCTTGAACAGTTTCATGAGTATGTTGACATTACTCTCGGCTCTGAATTCGGAAAAGAGCTAAAGAAGCAGAGAAGCATACAGGTAGAAGGAGCCTTTGGAGTTATAAAGGAGGACATGGGATTCACCAGATTCCGAAGAAGAGGAATGAAAGGTGTAACGATGGAGTTCCTTTTAGTGTGCCTAGGCTACAATCTCAAGAAATACCACATGTATAGACTACGTCAGGAGAAAAAGAACGCTCTGAAGGCGTGCTGATAAAAAAGTTATTCACAGTGAAAAAGTGACTTATCACGCCGATAGGGACTTTATGCGCTTTTTTTCTATTTTTTAAGAGTTTACGTTCCTGAGGAGAACGCTTTTTTGTTTGTGACGTAATAACCATAGGCAGTCGTGAACTAATACAAAAAAAGACTGTTTGGAAATGATATTAAATCATTTCGTCACAGCCTCTTCTTATTAACCCCAGACTTCTTCTGCGATTTCTTTTACAAGTTTTAATTTAGCCCATTGTTCTTCTTCTGTTAGTTTATTACCAATCTCACAAGATGCAAAACCACATTGTGGGCTCAAAGATAAACGTTCAAGAGGAATATACTTGCTTGCTTCCTTAATTCTCTGAATTACTTTTTCTTTATCTTCTAATTCTGGACGTTTAGTAGTGATTAATCCTAAGACAACCTTCTTATCTCCAGATACTTTTGCAAGAGGCTTGAATCCTCCTGATCTTTCATCATCATATTCTAAATAGTATGCATTCACATTCTTTTCACCAAATAATAGATCAGCAACACCATCATAAGCACCTGAACTAAAGAAAGTAGAATGATAATTACCACGACATACATGTGTATTGATTTCTAAATCTTTTGGACTTGCTGCAACAACTTCATTATTAAGTTCTAATAATCTCTTTTTATACTCTTCTAATGCATCACCAGTACGTCCTGTTAATCCACATGCAAGCTGAGGATTAACCATTCCTCCCCATACACAGTCATCAAACTGTAGTATACGACATCCTGCATCATATATTTCATGAATAAACTCAACATAAGCTTTAACTACATCTTTTGCGAAAGCCTCTTCACTTTCATAAATACTTAATGTATTTCTAAGTAGCTGTGCACCAGTGAAATAAGCATAGAACTGCCCAGGTGAAGGGATAGTCTGTTTGGCTACTGTATTTTCATCTTCAAACTGTTTTACAAATTTGAAATGTTCTACGAAAGGATGATGATCACAGCTGATCTTTCCTGTGACATAAGTATCATCAATCATTGCTGCTTCACCATCAAGTGTCGTATTACCTTCTATTGTCTTTTTGTGTTCTACACCATTAAATCCCCACATAAAGTCTAAATGCCATGTAGAACGTCTAAATTCACCATCAGTAATTGTATGCTGACTACTCCCACGGGCAAGCCCGTGGGGTTCTGATTGCCAAGTGTAGCTTGTAATCGTACATCATTTTCAGACTTTGGAGTTACAAGTGTAAATCTATTTGAATCAGAACTTTCATTACCAAGCAGTCCAGCGACCACATTAACGGTAAATTTCTACTTTCGTAAGGAAGTATAGTCAATCT
>NZ_JACRWG010000127.1:0-1626 GCF_014306455.1 Catenibacterium faecis | reverse complement strand
CCTCCAATGGATCATCCTTGGAGAAAAAACAGCTTTGCGAATTATGCTGCAAAACAAAAGCACCGTTGTGGTGCTAATGTTTGATTATTTTTGGGACATTATCAATTTCGGTTGACACAGACAAAAAAAGGAGGATTTCATAATCCTCCCAAAATAACATTAAACTGTCATTAAATCCTTTTCTTTTTCTTTAGCAATCTGGTCAATCTTCTTAACAAATTCATTTGTTAAATTCTGAACATCTTCCTTACCTGCTTTTACTTCATCTTCAGTTTCGCCAGTCTTTTCAACATCAGCATTCGCATTTCTTCTGATATTTCTTAAAGCAACCTTAGCTTCTTCAGCAAGCTTATTTACCTGCTTAACCATTTCTTTTCTTCTTTCTTCAGTTAGAGGTGGAATCACAATACGGATGACTGTTCCATCATTCTGTGGAGTTAAACCTAAATCAGCCTGATAAATACCATGTTCAATATCCTTCATTGAATTCTTATCATAAGGCTTGATTACTAACTGACGACCTTCTACAACTGAAATACCAGCAACCTGATTAAGTGGAGTTGGTGAACCATAGTATTCAACCATAACTCTATCAAGCATGCTTGGATTAGCACGTCCAGTTCTAATATTAACTAATTCATTAGAGAAAGCATCAATTGATTTCTCCATCTTTTCTTTTGCTTCTTCAAGTACTAATTCTACCATTATTATTCTCCCTTTGAAATAATTGTGCCAGCCACTTCCTGTTTACATGCTAACGCAATATTTCCTTCTTTCTGCATATTAAATACACTTAAATCAATGTTGTTGTCTTTACATAAAGTAATAGCTGTCTGATCCATGATCTTTAAATCTTTATTAAGAACATCTAAGTAAGTTAACTTATCAAACTTAACAGCATTTGGATCTAACTTAGGATCAGCTGAATAAACACCATCAACACCATTCTTAGCCATTAAAATAACATCTGCATGAATTTCAGCAGCTCTTAATGCAGCAGTTGTGTCTGTAGTAAAGTATGGACTACCAGTTCCAGCTGAGAAAATAACAATACGACCTTTTTCAAGATGACGTACAGCTCTTCTTCTGATATATGGTTCAGCTACTTCTTTCATATCAATAGCAGTCATAACACGTGTTTCAAGACCAATTGATTCTAAAGCATTCTGTAAAGCAAGACCGTTCATAACAGTTGCAAGCATACCCATGTAATCTGCACTTGCTCTTTCCATACCCATATCGGCGCCAGTCTTACCTCTCCAGATATTACCGCCACCGCAAACAATCGCAATTTCAACACCTAGATCTTTTGCATCTTTGATCTGCTGTGCAATGTCTTTAACTACAATAGGATTAATGCCAAAGCCCTGATCACCAGCCAAAGCTTCACCACTTATTTTTAATAAAACTCTTTTATAATTCATATGGATCTCCTTCTGTAAAATCTACAAATTAATTATAAATAGAATTAAGTTTTTAGTCAACAACGAACTGATACCACAAAACTTAATTCTGATTCCAATGTGATAATGTCTCAATGTATCCAAGTTGATAATGTCCCAATTGGGACATTATCAACTTACCGTGTTAAACTATAACCTCCATGGGAGGTTATTATGAGAAAGG
>NZ_JACRWG010000126.1:0-1631 GCF_014306455.1 Catenibacterium faecis | reverse complement strand
GATAGACCTAGATATGTGAGGTTTACCACAAAAGAAAAATGCCCGTAGAGCCTATAAAATAAGGCTTTGCGGACATTTAAGAAGATATAAAAAGATAGTCAAAAAGACATATATAATTTAAATATAATTAATCCAAACGAAGAAAGAATAATAAATAGAATAATATTGAGTAATGGGTTGCCACAAAATAATTGATATTTAAATAAATCAATATCAGGGGATGTTCTATATCCATATTTTATTAAGCAGTATAGCAACATAATTGTATGTAATAAATAATAATAAGCTAAACTTTTTAAAGATATTGTTTTGATTTCTTTTTTATAGAAGTTTACATATCCAACACGTGTGATGATATATCTATCGAAACGATTGAATATTTTTTTGTAACTATCCATAACACATAATTCTTGAAACACTACTAAAAAAACAATCGTGAAAACAATATTTAAGTTACAATTCCATAAATATAAGTATATATCTGTGAAAAAATCTTCTTCAATTCCGCTTCTCATAAAACTGTCAATATAAAATATTCCAGTTATTACAACAAAAAGAACTAATATAATATTTTTTGCATTTTTTTTAATCATAAATTATCACCTCTAATAGAAGTGAAGGAAAGTAATCATATAATAGGTAATTAATTATCAGCTGAGAATTTAATTGAAATTCTTGTTCCAACAGATGGTTCTAAATTAGATCCACATACTCTCGCTTTTACAGATGAAATTGTTTTTTTAGCATTAGCATCTGTGTAATGGATTTTTGTCTGATTATTTAGGTAAATTTGATAATATGTTTTTGAGATTCTTCCGCCTTTATAGAAATCTCCATATTTTCCAAAAGCTGTATTGTCTAAAGTTTTTTCTATATATCCATAGCTACACTTTTTAGTTTTGTTTTTTGAAGCTGATGTAGGATTACTCATAGCACCCCAAGATGGTATAGCTAAAGATTCTGATGAACTCCATGATACTGCAGAAGCACTTCCTAAAAACATTACGCACATTATGAATGATAATGTAATTGTTACGATAATTTTCTTCATATTCTTGTTTCTCCTTATCTTACTTTCCTTCATATTGTTATTATTAAATTTCTGTAAAAAAATGTAAATATGATATGATCAAGATGTACATTTCACGTTTAAGATACACATCCTTAGCTGTAGACGTGGGTGAAGACTGCGCATTTATAGGTTAATATGAATAATGATAGTATTCACTTTAAGATGTTTTTCATCTGTTTTAATGAGTATTTCGCTAATGAAAGACCACTCGTTACGGTAGAAAAGTCCAATTTAGTCAATAATTCTGATTAGGTTGACAAATTATATTATATATACTTCTTTTCTACTGAAATTAAGGTGTAGGAAAGTATCATATCTATACTATACAACATTTTATAAGAATGGAGTTTTGATTATTCGCACGTAAATGCACCATCTAACTCTTAACAGAATAATAGCCATCATGATAGTCATGATTGGATAAATAATTACCTTATTTTTGCAAAAGTCAATATAAAAATGTAGGTTTAGGACAATATAAGAATGTAGGTTTTCCTACATTCTTATATTGTCTTTTTAGTCTTCATCTACTATGAATTGAAGCTGATCTTTGAGTCTA
>NZ_JACRWG010000125.1:0-1644 GCF_014306455.1 Catenibacterium faecis | reverse complement strand
GTTTTGGTTTAGTTGGTCGTGATCAATGGTTTCCAAATTAATAGATAACAACTAATCTTATCTACTGAAAACTTAATTTACAGGAAATAAGAATTTACACAAGATTCTTGACACTATCAATTTGCTTATTATTTATTATTTTTGTTAAATGAAGAGATAAAACAATAAAGACTTCTTGCGGGAAAACTCGTTTTAATTTTTGTGATGAACTATCTAAGAATTCTTTTACAATATCTATAATTTCTTGTGGAATATATTTACTAATATTCAATTCATTTATTTTCTCTTTATCAATGTATTGTCTATAACTTGATATTAATTGATTGTATTTATTTTTTAACAAAAGGGATTTATCAACTAATGATGTATCTTGTTTTTCAAGATGTTCATAAACAGCAGAAGTACTTTCCTTTATTTTTATTTTTTCAATAGAATCTTTTGAATAATAATATAAAAAATCATGTGAAATAAGTCTATTTATCTCTGTCGATTTTTCTTTATAAAAAATAAAGCCTTTTTTTACATAGATTGGAAAATCATCAAGATAGACATAGACATTTGAATTATTATCTAAATTTTTCAAAAAAGCATGTGAACATGCACTAGAAATATCGTTTACAAGTTGTTTTATATTATTTTTACAATGATAAAGTAATAAGCATTCTAATGTTTCAGGTTCTATAACAATCGACTTATCTATTTTTCTTGCTTCTTTTTTAAAACATCCCTGAACTAATTCCATCCTTTCAACCAATCCTCTTTTATCTAAAGAAGGCAAATCAATTTTTATTGATATATTATCGAGAGCATTACTTTTTAAATCATTTTCATTAAAGCAATCCGATGACAAAACAACCATAAAGTTATTTTCTTTTAGTGAACTCATTTCAATTAAATCATATATAATTGATTTATATTTTTCTGGTATTAAATGAACATTATCAAAATAAATCATTCCGTTTTTCGCCTTTTCTAAAGCAGCTTTTCCATAATCAATAAATAAATTCTTAATCATAGTTTCATCATTCATAAAGTATTTACAATTTAGTTTCACTAATTGACCATTTTCATTAATTAGGCCTTTTTCTTTAGAAAATTCATATATTTTTTTAGCAAGTAAACTTTTACCTGTACCACTTTCCCCTGACAATAAAATAACCGGTTTTTTACCAGGATATAAAAGTGTTGATTTAATATCTTGAATAGACTTAGCAAGGCTTCCATTAAATCCTATTAGTTGATTAAATATAGAATCGTCTTCATCTAATTTATTATGTATTTTATAAAGTACCGGTCTCCCAGCTATTTTTTCTAATTTATTTTCTCTAACTAATTCATTCAAAATAGCTGATAAATTAGAACGTTGAATATTTAAATGACTTGCTAATTCTTTTGTTGAAAACACCATTTTAGAGGGATCGTTTTGATCTTTTTTTGTAGATAATTTATCAATATAAAAAAGAACCTCATATTTCTTTTTCATAAAATTTCTCCTTTTCTAAATATATTCATATTATAAAACAAATGAATATTACGGAGTGGCAAGGCCACTCCATACGGTAAAATAAGTCCATCCATTACGCTAGAAAAGTCCAGTGAATCCGTTAAACAAGTCCATCATATTTAATATAAAGATTTGCATCT
>NZ_JACRWG010000124.1:0-1753 GCF_014306455.1 Catenibacterium faecis | reverse complement strand
AATCATGCAAGACCAGACATGCCTATACAAAAGGAACCAATGAGGCTCGCAATAAGGTTATGGACTGGCTTAGAAGCTACAGTGGTGAGTTTGACTCCATAGAGGAGCTTCAGAAGATTGTGGATAAGCTCAATGTGAAGATGAATACAAATATATGTCAGGGCACAGGAATGTCTCCCTGCCTGCTTTTCATAAAAGAAAAGGAATACCTCACACCTCTTCCTGACAGAACTGTCCTGGATGGATACCTCAGCCCTCACAAAGTAAAGGTATCATCACAGCAGCTTGTCTATTTCAATGGTGCTCAGTATTCCGTTGATAGGAAGTATATCGACGAATATGTAAGTATTGAGACATTCGATGATATGCTTCAGATATATTATAAAGGAAAACTGATTCAAGTACATACTATATCAAGAAATCCAATCAATTATACAAAGAAGCACTATGAACAGTCTATATCCAAACAGCTTGCAGGAAACAAAGATTTTAGTAAAGTTGTCGCAAACAATCTATCCATTATGGATAAACTGCTTGATGCAAGAGAAATCGTTTTAACTAGGAATGATGCATTGAAATCTTATGATCATATGATTGCGTATCTTGTATCACAGGAATCGCTCAGTTCCTGGATAAAGAGATTCATACAGACACTTAACAAGGAAGAACGAAAGATTTTTTATACAGAGGTATCAAAGATTCTTCCATATATCACTGATGAAGAACAGTTCTTCGCTGCATTAAAAAAGTCAGCCAACAAGAAGGAACTGAAGATTCTTAGAGTGAATCTGTGGGGATTTGATATTATGGATATTTATAACTTTCTATCACAGGAAGGTTATGATTCAATCTACCAAGCATTTGAGAAAGAGACAACAAATTATTTAAGAACATACAGAATGGAAATGGAGGATTAATAGTATGAGTTCAATAAATGTATTAATGAATAATCTAGAGAAGCTGAAGCTTCCCAAGATGAAGGAGAATATAAACAAGTACCTGGATATGATGTCTGACGGGGTAAAGACACCTCTGGAAGCCATAGATGAGATGGTTCAGCTGGAGATGAAATACAAGGAGGATTTAGCCATAGTCAGCTGTGTTAAGGTGGCAAACTTCCCTTTTCAGAGAAGTCTTCAGGACTTTGATTTTAGCTTTCAGCCCTCACTGGATAAAAAGAAAATTGAAGATTTAGCCACATTAAGGTTCATTGAAAACTGTGAGAATATAATCATATGTGGAACACCCGGAGTGGGCAAGACGCATCTAGCTGTAGGTATTGGTACAGAAGCTGCCAAGCAGAGATATTCTGTATACTGTATTTCGTTTCATGATCTCATAGCACAGCTCAGAAAGGCTAAATATGAGAACAGACTAGAAAGAAGAATCAAGTGGATATGCAGATATAAGCTTCTTATAGTTGATGAGTTAGGATACGAGAAAATGGATGCAGATACTGCCAATCTGTTCTTCAATCTCATTGCGAAGAGATATGAGAAATCAAGCACAATTATAACCACAAACCTAACATTCTCTAAATGGCCAGAGGTGTTTGGTGATCCTGTTCTTACTAATGCCTTATTGGATAGACTTCTTCATCATAGTTCTGTATTAAACATCAACGGTCCGTCATATAGACTCAAAGATCAGCTTCAATTCATAGTAGATGAAGACTAAAAAGACAATATAAGAATGTAGGAAAACCTACATTCTTATATTGTCCTAAACCTACATTTTTATATTGACTTTTGCA
>NZ_JACRWG010000123.1:0-1759 GCF_014306455.1 Catenibacterium faecis | reverse complement strand
AAACTGGACTATTATAAGGATCTTGATGCATTATACTAATTAGACAAATCATAAATAATATATCGGGAAAAGTCCATAAAATCAGGACTTCTTTTCGTCGTGGAAAAAGACTGGATAGCGGACGCGAAAAAAATGAGCATCACCTTACGGCGATGCTCATTTAGCAGGGACTGTCAACATTCTGTCCTTGACTTTTGAACCAGTTTAGATCTCCTGGCCTTGCTTTTAGACTATAAACTTTTTAGGGGCAGTTTTCTGCTATCTATTTTGTTTATTTCAAAAATCATTTATCATGTTCTTGAGGTTTATAAATCTATAGAAAGAAAAAAAGGATAAACATCGAAGTTTGGCCACCGAAATGTTTATCCTGTCCAATAAGAACACTATGATAATAATAAAACTTTCATCTAAAATCAAGAATATCTCAGAAAATAAATATAAAAAAATTATTCAATTATTGAACTTCAGTGAACTGACATGCCCTGGATGTGATTCTAAGGGTCTTTTTGTGCATGCTTATTATTATCGACATATCGATATCTTTAAGCGCAGTCACAAAGTCAGAGTATTAAGACTTAGATGTCCTGAATGCGGATCTACTCATGCAGTCCTTGTTGAAGATATGATTCCTTATTCCATTGCTTCTTTTAACGTAATCATTGAGGTTATTGCTGATATAGACTTTCTTGAATCTTCTCATGTTGCTTTTCTTAAAGAAAAGTATCTATCCTATTTCTTTGACTATGTTTTCTTCTGTAAATTGAATACTAGAAACAATTACTTTAATCTTGTCCAACTGACCACATGACATTTATATAACCCAGCTCTTTTTGCTGATATTCTTTCCTTATAAATACGAAAGGAGCTGTATTATACATGAAAACTAGTAATAATTCTCCATCTGACAAAGAAGCAGCTAAAAACGATACCCCTAATGCGCTCATTTCTGATAGTGATCTGCTAAAGTTTTTCAACCTGGAAAGAGAGAACGTTAAGGACTTCTCTATCACCCACAGAAAGGACGGAATGTACGTTAATATCACGCTTAATAAGGACTGGGTTCAGTGCCCCGTATGCGGACATACGACAAGCAGGGTGAAGGACTACACGGATAAGAAGATAACTCATTCCGTTATGACCACCACCAACTGCTATATCATCTATCATGCAAGAAGGTACCAGTGTCCTCACTGCAAGAAGACATTCTATGAAAATAACCCCTTCACTTTTGGAGGAAGACTCTCTGTTGCTACTGTATTCAATGTTCTCAGAGATCTCAAGTCTCCAAATGCAACCTTTACTGATGTTGCTAGAAGATATGGCATATCCGCTACATCTGTTATTAATATTTTTGACAGGCATGTTCACATCTCCAGAAGACAGCTTCCTGAATGCCTGGCTCTGGATGAAGTGTACGCCTTCAAATCTCATGACAGTAATTATGTCTGTGTGATTGTAGACTACCTGGACAAGAAGATTGTGGATGTACTTCCGTCCAGACGCAAGTACGACCTGCTGAATTATTTCATGCTCATTCCACAGGAGGAGCGCAACAAGGTTAAATATGTCTCATTTGACATGTGGGAAACATATAGAATCATCACAAAACACGTCTTCCCAAATGCAGTCTGTATAACTGACCCAATGGCATCAACTTAAGGATTTAAACATCCAAAAAGTTGATGCTTTTTTTAGTTTCGTAGAATAATATGAGGTTTCATTTGTGTTTGGATTTCTACCTCAAAAAAAAGCGCATAGA
>NZ_JACRWG010000122.1:0-1774 GCF_014306455.1 Catenibacterium faecis | reverse complement strand
GTGCAAATAATTAAAAGCACTGTTTGCTGAGGAGGTTTTCTTATGGGAAGAAAAAGTAAGTTTTCAAAAGAACAAAAAATTGAAATATGTAGAAGATACTTAGATGGCAGTGAATCAGTTACTAGTCTAGCTGAAGAAATAAATGTATGTATAACTACAGTTCAAAGGTGGATTAGAATCTTTCAAGCATATGGCGATTCTGCATTTGATGAGAAGACTGCAAATGAATCATATACCAAAGAGTTTAAAAGGAAGGTTGTAGAATCATATCTAGCTGGGGAAGGTTCACTAAGAGATATCGCAGTAAAGTATAAAATTCCTGCATGTGGGACAGTACTTGTATGGGTAAAGTTATATAATGATCATATAGAGTTAAAGGATTATATTCCTGGAGGTAAAGAAATCTATATGGCAAAGTGCAGAAAAGTTACAAAAGAAGAAAGAATAGAGATAGTAAAGTACTGCATGGAACACAATCTTGATTATTCAGGAACGTGCAAAGTATTTGATGTCACATATTCAAACGTATTTAACTGGGTCAGAAAGTACAGAGAAAAAGGTGAAGACGGATTATCAGACAGACGTGGACGCCGTAAAAAGGATGAGGATCTAGATGAGCTTGGCCTTCTAAAGAAACAGCTGAGAGAAAAGGAACGTGAGCTTGAGAGAGCTCATCTGGAGATAAGACTGTTAAAAAAAGTGGAGGAGATAGAAAGGAGAGGATATGCAGAACAAGCAGATTCGAGAATGAATATCAGGCAATCAAGGAAATCAAGGAAGAAAACAAAGAGGTAAGCCTATCAGTCATGTTTGAGATATTAGATGTAAAGAGGGCAAACTATTATAAATGGCTTAAGCATAACAAAAGTGAAAGAGATCTTAAAAATGAGGAACTAGCTGACCTTGTAAGAAAGTATGATGAGAAGTTCAATCATACGCTTGGCTACAGAATGATGACAGATAGAATAAACAGAGATGAAAACAAGAACTACAATGACAAGCAGGTCTACAAGGTGATGAAAATACTTGGCATCAAGTCAATCATAAGACCAAAAAGAAGAAGCTGTACAGTCAGAAAAAGCAACAATACAGCCAAGAATAATCTCAAAAGAGAATTCAATGCATCAAGACCTAATGAAAAATGGGTAACAGATGTCACTGAGTTCAAATATGGAAAGCATAATGAAAATAAACTATATCTAAGCCTGATACTAGATCTTTATGACAGATATCCAGTAGGATATGTAATTAGTGAGCATAACGATAATAGACTTGTCTTTGATACATTCAGATCAGCTATAGACGCTAATCCAGGAGCACATCCGTTATTTCATAGTGATGGAGGTTTCCAGTATACGAGTCCTGTCTTTGTGCGTATGCTTAAGGATAATGGCATGGAACAGAGCATGTCCAGAGTTCACTGCTGCATTGATAATGGACCAATGGAAGGATTCTGGGGAATACTTAAATGTGAGATATATCATTATGGAAAAAAATATGAAACAAGAGAGGAGTTAGAAGCGGCAATAAAAGAATGGATAAGATATTACAGTCATGAAAGATATCAACGAAGATTTGGTGTGAGAACACCTTATGAAGTAAGAAGTGAAGCATTATGCAATGAGAATCCAGTTCAGTATCCAATACCTGAGAACAAGGCGATACAGAAATATAAGGCGACACATTATGCATAAAAAAATTGCCTGCCACTACGTGGCAGGCAAGGGTACATGTTTTTAATTATTTCACCTGTCTACTTGACAGGGGCGGTTCA
>NZ_JACRWG010000121.1:0-1775 GCF_014306455.1 Catenibacterium faecis | reverse complement strand
TTCAAAAAAATAATCAGTAATTTTTCATAGTTTTTATTGCATGCTGAAAACCCCTGAAGAAAAAGTGCTTTTTTTCAGGGTGGTTTAGGTGTATAATTTCGTTGTTATTTGTTGTACTGGTATAACTCACCAGTTTTGCACATGCTATAAATTATTCGGACTAATTTACTGGCACATGCAGTCTTTGCAGCTTTCGAACACATCGGGTTTGATTGCTGCTTTTTCTTTATATAGAATTCCTTAATACTATTATCATCTCTTTTAAGCCTTATAGAACACGTTACAGCCAGATATAATAAACATCTTAATCGTTTATTACCCTTTTTAGTAATGTGCATATGATCTCCGTCATTCTTTCCACTTTCACTGATTCTTGGATCTAGTCCGGCAAAGGCTACTAACTCATTCTTCTTTTTAAATCTTGTCATATCGCCTAGTTCTGCAATAATACGTGCAGCTAGGTTATCTCCAATACCTGGTATAGATTTGATTATACTAAAGTCAGGTAGTTCCTGTGCTAGTTTAATCATTTCACCAATGGTTCTTTCAGCTTCTGCCATATCTTCATTTAATTTTTTGATAAGTCTTTGAAGTATTAATACTTCGATATCATCCTTATCACACCCAGAATAGATGGTTTTAGAATACTCTATTGCCTTGTCAGCCATTGTATCACTCACTGCCTGACGATGACATGTTTTGTTTTGAATCACTTTAGATACAGTATTAATCTTCTTTTTCTGAAGCATTTCTGGATGTGGATATTTTTCAATGACAGCTAAAGCGACAGGACCATACAGATCATCAAAAAGCGCATCATAGCCTGGAAATACAATATCCAGCTGAGCTCTGAATGCAACCTTATCCTTTCTTATATGAACCAATATATCCTCATAATAGCGTGATAATTCCCTCAGTTCATGATATATCGTTTCTTGTTTATGACTGTTATGAAGACTATGGCTGTAATATGTTTTAGCGATTGATTTAGGATCAAGCTTATCTGTCTTTGGACTTCTTAGTGAATCATTCTTTCTTGTTTTAGCTGATAATAGTGGATTAATAATAAACTGCTTGATATTGTTGTCTTCAAGCACTTTCTTAAGGACACGATGGTAAACTCCTGTTGCCTCATAAACAACACATACTTCTGTTTCCAGCTTCTTTTCCATCTCTCTGACAAGACTCACTATCTCATCAAATCCTTCTTTTGTGTGTTTTATTGAACGTGAACCTGTATACTTCACATTCAGATTCTTGAATGCCTGGTAATCTGATTTACCCTTAGAGACATCAATGGATACTATTGGACCTTTCATAGATTATTCCTTCTTTCCTTGAATATTCGAAAGCATAACTTCCTGATTTATGACCATCTATTTTCGTCTTACATGCAGGCTCTATCAATAAATCAAAAGGCCTATTTGGATATAAACTGACTCATGTCATAAAAGGAAGCAGAGAACTTTTTTTAACGAAATCACAACAGTGTTTCCAACAATCCCTCTCTCTGCTTTCTTAAGTCTATTATAATGTATGCCTACAAAATAAAAGACTAGAAGTTAAATATAAGCAACTTCTAGTCAGTATGTTTATTTAGTGAAGAGAAGAACGATACATTAATAGTCGTAGCTATCAATCGTTGTTTACGAGCTTACCTTACGGATGTCTCAAGTTATAATGATTAACTTCTCTTCAGTGATATGATATCACTTCTAGATAAAATAAAAAACTAGAATTATTACTTGAATAACTTCTAGTTCTATAATACGAAA
>NZ_JACRWG010000120.1:0-1785 GCF_014306455.1 Catenibacterium faecis | reverse complement strand
TCATCCTGAGCCAGGATCAAACTCTCCACTGAATATGTGAAGAGCTGATGTTCAGCTCATCAATTAAATGTTTTCAAATAAATCTGACGTGTATCTGTTCAGTTTTCAATGTTCTGTCTCAGCCCGTCTTGCGGACTGCCTGTCTATAATACCCAATATCCGGGCGTTTGTAAAGTGTTTTTTTAATATTTTTTGATTTTTTTATAAAAAATATTTAAAATCTCTTATATTGGTTATTTTCATCAAAAAAAGGCTATCTTATCACATAAGACAGCCATGTTTAATAGTTTAATGTGTTTTATTTTGTTCAGTATATTCTACAATACGTTGTGCTAGTTCCATAATGGATTCAAAATTTTCAGCACCACCAATAAATCCTCCTGGATGGATAAAGCGCGCACCTTCTACTCCAGTAAGTTCTACTAATTCTTGATCACGTTTTCCACACCACTCTTCAGGTACTTTGATACGTGTATCAAAGCTTGCTGGCGATAGAGGAACGCCTTGAAAGTTCCATCCTCCTCTTTGAGATGGAAACACAGTTAAATAGATATCATTCACTTTATTGCTTTCTGATTTAAGTAACGTGCCTTTCCATGGGACAAACTGTTCTAGAATCATAATATGATGTTCTGATAAATCAATTTGTGCTTCAACATAATCCATTCCTTGAATTCTACTTACTTCTGAATGAATGCAGGTATCAAATATCTCTTTAAGTAATGGTTCACCATTTTTATGATAGTGTTCCATTAAGATAGCGAGCTGTTCTACTGGATAAGCAGTGACTTCATCTGTTTCTTCACGTTCAAAAGAAAGTGGCTGCACAAACATCTTATTCACATCATATACACCTAAATCTGCATGTTTACTTGATTTATTGTAATAAGTGATGATTTCTTCACCATATTCTTTCCACATATCTATGGCATCACCTTCTTCATTAAAAATGAAACATTTCGCTTCATTGGCTTTATCTAAAACAATCTTCTTCATCACCTGATCTAACCAATCATAACCATCATCCCAATCAAGTTCATTATTATTATAAACATCCTTTAAATATTCAATATATACATGAAAAACCGTTCTCATAAAATCAACTGATTTTAAAAATGCTTCATCTCCACTAATAGGTGAATTCCAGAAAGGGTTACTAATAGAAATGACAGATGAAATAGTCATGGAAATGCGTTCACCTTCTCCATTATCCAATGCATCTATAGGCATGATAATCTGATCATCTATATCATAAAAATAATCTTCTATATAATCTTGAATTCCTAATTTTTCAAGTATCTGCATGCCATAGTCACGCCAAATAAGACCTACAGAAGAATAAGCAATTCCATTATCTCTTCTTACTTTATCATCCTGGTGATGATCATACTTTCCTAAACCAATATCATAGACAAAAGCATCTGTATCTTTTTCATCTATTTCTGCAACTCTCGCAAGTGAAACATCTTCATATAATATTTCTAATAAGACTGTCGCCATAACATCATCTGCATGAAATGATCCAGCATGAGTTATAAACTTTGCATCCTTTTCTTCTACTATCTTAATCATATTATCTCCTCTTTTATACTCTTATCTATCATATCATTCTTACAAGAAACTTACACTACTAAAAAAGCCCTCCTGTCGGAAGGCATAAAAAAAGGACCTGGCAGCTTGCTATTGTCGCGTCTTCACACTATCGTCGCCGTTATGATGCTTAACTTCCGTGTTCGGGATGGGAACGGGTGTGTCCATCATGCTATCGCCGCCAGATCCTCGAGG
>NZ_JACRWG010000119.1:0-1954 GCF_014306455.1 Catenibacterium faecis | reverse complement strand
ATTGACTGGTTCATGCCTTGGAGTGAACAGATAAAAGAAGAGTTTGGAATAAAGGACGATTAAATCGAAAATGTGATTTAATCGTCCTTTTTAGGTACACTATATAATTTGGCGCTTACAAGAAGAAATGAAAAGTATTATTGCTCCACTGATTACTTTCTTCAATATAATGGTATAATACTTATTTTTTTCTAATCTAACATTAATAAAACAGTCTAAAGTAATATAGTAATAAGTATAGTCAATTAAAAACATAATATCAGATATTAGCAACAGAGACATTATTGAAAAATGAATAAGATTTAAAGGACACCCTTGGCTAAGTAAAATATAATATTCACTAGTTGGAGTGAGCACATATATGAGCATTCTTAGGAAAATACTCAGACATAAAAATCTATATTTTAACACTATTCTTCAATTCTACCTTTCTTTATTTCAATAATCCTGTCAAAATTTATATTTTCAACTCCATCATGAGCACATATTATAATTGTTTTTCCTTCTTTCTTTAGTTCTTTAACCAAATTATCGAATTGATTCATACTATCAATATCCAGTCCTCTTGTTGGTTCATCTAATAATATTAAGTTTTGATTTTCCATGACAGCTTGGATAATTGCAGCTTTTTGTCGCATCCCAAGACTGTATTTTTTTATTGCAATTTTTGAATCAATATTTAATGAAAATAAATCACAATACTTTTTACATATATCATATGAAAATTTGCTTTTCAAATTATATAAAAATTTTAGATTATACAATAGAGTTTCATTTTCAATAAATGATGGATTTTCAATGACGGCACCAATATTACATCCTTCTCCATAAGTAATATTACCTCCATCTGCTTTTAATAAACCAGCAATTATTTTTAGTAAAGTTGTTTTACCACATCCGTTACTTCCAACAATTCTAACGAGTTCTCCTTCATTTATTGTTAGATTAATATCATTTAGAATATTGGTATTGTTGAAATCTTTAGATACGTTTTTTAAACTGATCATCATAAGTTGCTCCTTTTATTAGTAATAGAATTGGAAAAATAGAATTTGAGTAGACATGTTTATTACGAAGGGGATTAATAATATTAAAGCTTTCAAGTATTTATTAGTGATTTTCATATATAAGAATATGATTATCATATACAATGTGAATAAAATGTATTGAATTGCTACAAATGTAGCGTAGTGATAGTGATTATAGAAATTGTTGAAATATAAAAACATAGGAAAGATATAACCTATAACTATCGTTAATATATCTGTTGAAAATAATCTAGACAATACAATCTCATCAAATTTTTTATTTCCAATACGAACTATAGTATAATTTTTAATCGAATTATAATAATTAACAGTTTTAAGCAATAAGCAAATATATATATTATTCAAAACAAAAGTAAAGATATTTGCAGTTACTATTGAAACATCTACAACAAAAGAACCACTAAATATGTATAGCCACAATATTAATAGGTTTGATACTACAAAAACTAATAGGCCTTGTTTAAATAACTTATCCATCATATTTCATCCTATATTTAATGGCTATTGATAGTGTTACTATAGTTAAAATAATGAATATAATTGCTGCTATTGAGAAATTCAAAAAACCATATCTCATAAAAGCCATACCTGGTTGTAATAAGCTTGTTATCATAAGACTTTGACCTATTGTTTTAATTAAATCTGTAACGCCAAAAATCTTTTGAATAAGAGTGCTAAAAATGACAGAAAGTAAAATTGTGACAAAAAATGATGCTAGTGAAGTAAATCTATATAAATACATATTCTTTATAAATGAACTTAACGAAAATATAAAGCAATTTATTTAAATTTTATATCTAATTTGCGATTATCCGCATAAACACTATACTTTCAAGCACTTTGAAGTATAGAAAATTATTTAATTTACCACGAATTTACCACAATTGAATGAGCCTTGATATGAC
>NZ_JACRWG010000118.1:0-1972 GCF_014306455.1 Catenibacterium faecis | reverse complement strand
ATTGTCTCCAATATCATGATAGTACAAAAAGACCACCCATGAGGTGGTGCAGTTGTGTATATTCTGATTTTTAGACTAGTGGTGCAGTTGGTGATATAGGTGGTGCACTTTATGCGATTGACGGTGCTGTTCCTTGCGAATAATCACGAAACATCAATGGAAAAATACTTAGTATCACAATTCAATCAATACAATGAAAAATTTATGAATAGAATTCACAAAGGTTTTGGTTTAGTTGGTCGTGATCAATGGTTTCCAAATTAATAGATAACAACTAATCTTATCTACTGAAAACTTAATTTACAGGAAATAAGAATTTACACAAGATTCTTGACACTATCAATTGTATTAAGCTGATTATTTATAAAAGCATTTATAAATAACATTGAGATGATAACTATATTTAATAATCCAAATAATAACAAAACAACTATTGTACTATATTGAAGATACTTATTTTCAGTATTATTCACAGCTAATAAAGTTTCTTCAAGTTTATTTTTTTTAGCACTTCTTAAATAAAGAAATACCATAACACAAAATAAAATACTTACATAAATAATAAATCGTGCTACTAGATAAAACAAAAAAATAGTATCAACTTTTTTCAATATATAAAACAACATCCCAAAAAAGCAGAATATAAAATTAGTTATATATAAACCAAAAAACCTCTTTTCTCTTATAAACAATTTAAAATGCATTTTTAATAAATCATTCATTTCTTAACCACCCTTATTAAATTTTGTATTATATCAGGAGCTATCCCTACTCTATAGTATTGTTAGCAAACAACAATCCCAATTCCATGTTTTTCTATTAACTGTTTATCTTGATATAGATAAGCCATAGAAATTAGAACATCACCTTTTTTAATATCCACAAATTATGTATCTGTTCCGAATTCAAATAAATCATTATACTTTTCTAATTCTTTATTATTTTTATTTAACTGCACTATGGTTGCAGCTTAATTTTTGTTTTCAACAAACAAATATCCATTAAAAACAATCGAGATTCCTAACATAAGTATAATAATTCGATTCCATTTTTATTTTTCATGTATACTCACTCCTTTATATTTCTATTATCTAATTTCAATTAGAAGAAGTAAATATGATATGACCAAGATGCAGATTTCATGTTTAAGATGCATATATTTATCCAAAAAACGGCAGAAAACCAAAAGATTAGACTACTGTTGAAGATACTGTTGGTAAAGTAGTTACTGCCATAATCACTTCATTAAGAAATGTAAAGCTTAATTCATTTGAGGAACTGTGCAAGGCAATAAAAGAAAGACTCGAATTATTCAACTCCACACCATGCCATTTTAGCCAATAATTAAAAAAGACAGAATATACAGGAAAATGTGAAAAAGACATCTGAGATGAGTATTGTTGATGTCATTAATGCAGTAAATACAATTGAATCTAATACTACTTATATCACTTTATCATTTAATGAGAAAGTTAAGATAATAACAAATATAACGAAGTAGTAAGGAAACTGAAAAAGTGTCTCATAACTAGGTATATTATTTCTACTCTAGCTACATGCAGCTTTATGAACCTGAATTTAACTATATAATAACATGAGAAACTCTAGAAAGAGCCTATCTCAGACAATGCAGAAGTATGCCAAGTATGAAATGAGTGATCAAGATAAACAGTTCATTTAAGAATTAATAGAAGTAAGACATAATACATGTTCAACCATCTTCTGTAGTCAGTATCCATCTAAAGACCGGTATGATAAGCTGCACAAGCCAACATTAACTGAAACTTTTTTTGATAGAATAGTACATAATAAAATCGATATAGATATGGGTACTGATAATTTTAGAAAAAAATTGCTAAGGATAAAATAAAAATGTAGGTAAAAGACAACATAAGAATGTTGGAAAACCTACATAATTATTTTGTCCTTTTTCATTTTATTGATATTATCTTGCCGGAGGTAATATCGATGA
>NZ_JACRWG010000117.1:0-2006 GCF_014306455.1 Catenibacterium faecis | reverse complement strand
CCTCGAGGATCTGGCGGCGATAGCATGATGGACACACCCGTTCCCATCCCGAACACGGAAGTTAAGCATCATAACGGCGACGATAGTGTGAAGACGCGACAATAGCAAGCTGCCAGGTCCTTTTTTTATGCCTTCCGACAGGAGGGCTTTTTTATTGCAAAGAAAAAGGACCACTAAGGTCCTAATGTACATGGAATACTTGAATTAATAATAACCAAGCTAAACCATAATATGTTACAACAGCAACTAAGTCATTGATTGTAGTAATTAAAGGTCCTGATGCAACAGCTGGGTCAACTTTGATCTTATGGAAAAACATTGGAATGACCACGCCAACCAAACTTGAGAAGACCATAGCCACAAATAAGGAAACACCCACACATCCAGAAAGAATGAAAGCATCCATAAATGGTCTATTTTTAGCAATCATAATATAGAATCCAATAAATAAGAATGAAAGAAATCCAAGAATCATTCCATTACTAAGTCCAATATTTAATTCTTTTAAGATGAATTTAAGTTTATCTTTAGTAGAGATATTTTCATCTACAAGTAATCTGATTGTAACCGCAAGAGATTGTGTTCCTACATTACCGGCCATATCTAAAATAAGTGATTGGAAACATACAACAATCGCAATTTCCGCAACAACAGATTCAAATAAACCAACTACTGTAGAAACAATCATGCCAAGGAATAAAAGAAGAATTAACCAAGGAAGTCTTTTCTTCATACCATCTTTTACTGTTTCATCCAAGTCTGACTGTTCAGTCATACCGGCAAGTTTTGCATAATCTTCATCCTGTTCATCTTCAATGAAATCAGTGATATCGGTAGAAGTAATAACACCGATAATCTCATTATCATCATTGAGTACTGGAATTGAGTCTTCTTCATATTCACGGATTTCATCAATACAATCACTAATCATCTCATGAGCATAAACATGTGGATAAGAAGTTGCGATAATTTCTTCTAAATCATCATTCTCTCTTGCAACAATCAAATCCTTTAAATCAATCGCACCATAATACTGGTTATGATCAGTTACATAAATAGTATTGATATTATCATGAGTACTAGATTGTCTAACTAATTCCTTCATCGCTTGTCTAATAGTTAAACCACGTTCAATAGAAATAAAGTTAGTTGTAATTTCATGCCCAATCTGATTGGGATTAAACGATTTGATTAAAAAGATGTCTTCTCTTCTTTTAACATGTAAATAAGGAAGAAGACGACTCTTAGTATTTTCATTTAAGTTTTCTAAAATATCTACTGCATCATCTAAATCCATCTTATTAAGAAGCATTGCATACTTCTTGTAACCAAAGTCTTGAATATAATCTTCTGAATCTTCGATATAACCGATAATAGATGACAGTCTCTTTATATCAAAATAATCAAAGAATAGTTTTCTTTCTTCTTTAGGTAATAATTCAAATGCTTCTGCAATATCTTTGTCATGATATTCATCTAATAAATTTCTTTTTTCTTCAATTGTATGATCTGAAGAAATAATGTGCAGAATATCCTGCACATAATCATTGTTGTACTTTCTTTCTGTCATGATGTATTCCTCTCTTTCATAATGTGATTATGATGAGCAAATACCAATGAAAGTCCTAATAGTATAGAGGAACAGTCATTGATTTTTGATCATTATTATTGTGTCTTGATTGTCGCTCGTGACTGTCCATCTATACCACCTCACTTTCTGTCCATTACTTTTTATAACAAAATCTAATAAAAAAGTAAAGCAAAAAAGCACCCATTAAATCAACATTATTTTCATAATTCTTAAGAAAACATAAATTATTTTCAAAAAACACTTTACAAACGTGCGGATATTGGGTATTATAGACAGGCAGTCCGCAAGACGGGCGCAGACAGAACATTGAAAACTGAACAGATACACGTCAGATTTATTTGAAAACATTTAATTGATGAGCTGAACATCAGCTCTTCACATATTCAGTGGAGAGTTTGATCCTGGCTCAGGATGA
>NZ_JACRWG010000116.1:0-2019 GCF_014306455.1 Catenibacterium faecis | reverse complement strand
TGACGTTTCTAAATTAACTAAACCATAAAATTCAACTATTCTATTTTTTCTAAATTATTCAAACTTGTTTTTAAGTTTGTCTTTTTTTATACGTTTTGATTGATTTTTGTTTCACACTTATACCTCCTTATAATTATATTAACATGATTTTTCTTGAAATAGAATGCGCCAATCAGACATAAGACAATTCCTATCACAAAAGGAATCGCATAGAGATAAGCCATTTCAACTGGTACACTTGTTCCTCCAACCTTAATCTCCCATTCCATATTACAATAGTTATATGCAACAAGAGCACACATGATATGGGAAAGTATAATTGCAATTAATAAGCAAAAACGATATAAGAGTTTCATATAAATTTCTCCTAGTTCTTTAAATTATCCCTTAAATCTAATATTTTAGTTTCAATTTGTTTAATAATTTTTACGAATTCTTCATCACTTTTACCTGTAGGATCTTCTAATCCCCAGTTATCATCAAATGGTCTACCTATGAAAGGACATCCTACATTACAGCCCATAGAAATCGCAATGTCAGGTTTTGGAATATCATTTATAAGTTTAGAATATTGCGCCTCTTCCATATCTATGCCATACATTTGTTTCATTATACGAACAGCATCCTGATTAATGATAGGTTTTGTTTCTGTTCCTGCAGAATAGCTTTCAAAAACATCAAAAGCGAGATAATGACCTAATGCTTCAGCTATCTGACTTCTACATGAATTATGAACACAAATGAATGCGACTTTCTTTTTACTCATGAAAAGGACATCTCTCCTTTATACATTGCTTATTCAGTTTTGAATAGTGACAAGATGAATGTTCATATTCTAAAGTAACATCATAATGCGCATTGATATAATCAATCGCATTCTTAAATGAAATCATTGCATCTCTTTTACAACATCTAGGCCCATTGATTTCACCTAAGTTCTTTAATGCGTTTGAAGTAAATTCCATATGGTTTCCCCAGGTGCCATCTGTAGATAAAGGTCCTGTATGATCAATGAGTGATAATGCTGCACCAAGTGATGTGACTGCACCGCATACACCCCATAAACCACACATAGCACCAGGCATTCTTAATCCTTCTATCATGATTTTATTTAATGCATCATCTAAATCAATTTCACCACCTGCATTTTTAAATGCAACGAGCAAACATGCTCCATCTAAAATATGATGTTCTGGTCCATGAATATTGATATAATCATGATCTGCAATTCTTTTAAATATCTGTATAGGATTGTTTCCCTTTTCTTTCTTTATATCCTTGATTATTCGTTCAGCTTTTGCTTGTATTGTCATGAAAACCTCCTCCTTTATTCCATTATATAGTAAAAACGACAGGATTACCCTATCGCCCTGATTATTTCTAATTTTTCGTATATATGCGAATCATCAAAGGTGTTTCAACCAACAATATCGCAATCCACCCTATCAAGTAAGAATAAGGTAATGCTTCTATTCCATAGTTCCATAATAAATGAAACTATTTCAAAAAATATGAAAAAGTAAAAAACGAGACTGCATTGAATCTCGTTCTAGGTAATATATTCATTATTCTAATGTAAGAAGTAATGCCATCTTGAAACGTTTAGATGCTTTGACTGCATGCATGCCCCCCTTCGCAAAACAGAAGTTTTCTCCAGCTTTAATGACATGGTCTTTACCTTCATAACTAATAATACCTTCACCATCTAATGCGAAGATGATAGCTTCTCCTGGTGCTGCATGTTCAGTAAGTCCAGTTCCTTCATCAAATGCCATTACTACAAACTTCATCTTCTCATTATGTACAATATCCATATTGATGATCTTACCTTCTGAATAAGGTAATAGTTCTGCAAGTTTAAATACTTCTCCTGGTTTAATCATTTCATTCATATAATCCATCCTGCCACTCTAAATGTGATTAAATATACTCACATCGAGATAATGTAAGTTCTCACGAACATTACTTACTATGTCATCGTGTATGCTTTTGATTGACCGAAATCATATCTACTCACAA
>NZ_JACRWG010000115.1:0-2205 GCF_014306455.1 Catenibacterium faecis | reverse complement strand
CAGTATCAAAAGTTCATACTTGGCATACTTCTGCACTGCCTGGGATAGGCTCTTTCCAGAGTTTCTCATGTTATCATATAGTTCTAGTAATCTAGGAAGTCTAATATAGAATGTCTTATGTCTTTGTTTAATAGCCTCATTGGCTATGGCACAGGCAAGCCATGTTTTACCTGTACCACAGGGACCATGTATAACCAGATTTGTATTCAGATTCATAAAGCTGCATGTAGCTAAAGAAGAAACAAGATCTTTAGTTATGAGACGATTCTCAGTGTAATGCACATCCCTTAGATCCGCTTCTAAATAGCGAAGCTTAGCTCTTTTCTTCAATTTCTTTACTGCTTCGTTATATCTACACTGATATACCATATCTATAATCATCTTGATTTTCTCATCAAATGATAAAGTGATATAAGTAGTATTAGATTCAACTGTATTTACTGCATCAATGACATCAATAATGCCCATCTCAGATGCCTTTCTTATAGTTTCATTATCAATCATTTTGATCTGCCTCCATAGAATTCAGGCCCTCTTAAATGGCCTGTTGCTTTCTCTTCCTTTTTCATATTTTCCTGTAAATTCTGTCTATCTTGATTGTTGGCTAGAATGGCATTAAGATGTCTATATCTAGGTGATGGATATTTACTCAAAGCTATCTGGCAGGATATTTCGAGTCTTTCTTTTGAATATTTATCACTTAGATGCAGTACACTTAATGCAGGATTATATCCCTGTTCTTTAACTACGCTAGTTAGAAATATATTATCTATTACCTTTCTAGTGTAAGGGCCAATTTTACTGGCCCATTTTTTTATACGCTCATCATCCCATTCTGTTACTTTGACAGACTCTGGCATATCATGATCATATGTGGAATATCTGTTTTTAACGTAATCTGGAAACACCTTATGTACATTAATGCGCTTATTCTGATAATAGGTAGTCAATGTGGTCTCAGTTACCTTAATATCTACCATCTTGCCTACATATTCATATGGAACTGAATACCAGTTCTTTTTATAAGCGATATGACAGTTAAGCTGCACCTTTCTTGAATAAAACCAGTGACATACCTCAAAAGGAAATTCAGGGAGAGGTCTTAGTGTTTTCTTCTCTACCTCTTCGAATACTTCCTTTCTGCTTCCATCTCTCTTCTGGAATGGTGTGGAGTTGAACACCTCAAGTCTTTCTCTAACTGCCTTATACAGTTCTTCAAATGAATTAAACTCTCTGTTTCTTAATGAAGCGATTATGACAGTAGCTATCTTTCCTACAGTGCCTTCAACACTTGCCTTCTGCTTCGGCTTTCTGACCTGTGCAGGCATGATGGCAGTCATATAATGATTTCCAAAATCACTGTAAGTATCAGTAAGGATGATTTCTCCGTTTTTAGGATGCATCACAACTCCTGTCTTAAGGTTATCGCAGACTACTCTTACTGTAGATCCACCAAAGTACTCAAACATGTGACGATTACAATCGATCCATGTATCCATCTTCATATCCTTTGTAGCTTCTACATATGAATACTGAGAGAATGGGAGTGTAGCTACAAATAGATATACCTTAACCACTTCACCTGTAGAAGGAACAGTATAATGCATTGTAGGCCCACTCCAGTCTACTTCAGTACGAATACCTGGCTTATGCTGGATATGGTTGGTATAGTTGTGATTCTGAACATGTTCTGTGTATCCTCTGCAGAACTTTGAATAGCTTACTGGATACTTCCCATCATTTATCTTGATGCAGTATTCATTCCACAACAGCTTCAGAGTGACTCCAGGTTTAGATAATTCATTATGAATATATTCATAATCTATAGGGGCATAGATGTCTTCACTTTCATAAAGATTAGGGAAGAACAGCTTTCCCAATTCCGTATCTGAATAACACTCTAATTTTGCAGTATCAAATTCTAATTCCTCCTTTCTTCGTTTTACTTTCGATGAGGTGTGCTTGCTTATATGGTATTGCTTGGAAATGGTATTAAGAGAAATTCCCTGATCCATTAGCTGCAGGCACAGTCTCAGATTGAATTTTACGGCCATAATTTTTCGGCTCCTTTCATAATATTAGAGACATTGTCTCCAATATCATGATAGTACAAAAAGACCACCCATGAGGTGGTGCAGTTGTGTATATTCTGATTTTTAGACTAGTGGTGCAGTTGGTGATATAGGTGGTGCACTTTATGCGATT
>NZ_JACRWG010000114.1:0-2280 GCF_014306455.1 Catenibacterium faecis | reverse complement strand
CCTCGAGGATCTGGCGGCGATAGCATGATGGACACACCCGTTCCCATCCCGAACACGGAAGTTAAGCATCATAACGGCGACGATAGTGTGAAGACGCGACAATAGCAAGCTGCCAGGTCCTTTTTTTATACAAAAATCCGAATAACAACATTTATTTAACACGCTATAAAAGCGTGTTTTTATTATGTACAAATATATATACACACATAATATTTGATACACATTTCTTAAAAATGTAACATCTAATCTTCTTTTAAAATCAAAAAAATATCGAATAATCCAACGAAAATATGATTTTAAAATCCAAAACAATAAAACAAACATCGTAAACTTGTTACATACCACACTTTTAAATACTTTACAATAAAAATACGCAAAAAAATCGTATTTTTTGCTTCATATTTCTTGAAACATATATTAAAAAATGTTACATTAAACCCACTGTTTCGGATTTAACTATTATTAAAGTAGGTTAACATAAATGTTGCAATTAAATGAGATTGGAATGAAATTATGGATAAAACTGAGTCAATTCATATAGAAAAAGAAAAGTCTAAAAAACAATCAAAGAAATTACATAAGATCATTGTTCTAATTGTTGTAATAGCACTCTCTTTCTTAATAGCGACACAATGGATATCTGTACTTAGAATCCAGAGTTCTGCTATGTCACCAACTATTGATGCCGGACAGATTGTGATTGTTTTAAAAAAGAAGAAAGTCCAGCAAGGAGATATAGTTGCTTATAGAAAGAAGAATAAATTATTTGTAAAGCGTGTGATTGCAGGTCAGGGGCAATATGTTGATATTGATCTCAATGGAAAGGTATCAGTTGATCAAAAAAGAATCAAAGAAGATTATGTAGGAGAATTGTCTTTAGGCAAATGTGATATTAGCTTACCTCATCAAGTAGACCAGTCTCATTGGTTTTGCATAGGGGATGAAAGAGAAGTCTCTGTTGATTCAAGAAGTTCACTCATTGGAGATATCTCAGAAGATGAAATAGAAGGAGTCGTAGTTTTTAGCATTTGGCCACTCAATAAATTTAGAATAGTTCAATAGAAAGGAGGCGCCTTTAGCGTATGAAAGTTGTTCAATATTTTAAACATGCAAGAAATTTAAATGCCTATAAGAAAAAATATAAACGCTTAACACATGCTTTATTATGTGTCTTTGTCTTATGTGCCGCCTTTGTATTGACAACTTATGCTGGGGCTGAAACACATAATTTAGAGAATTACACATATGTTTCGTATTCACAATCATCTGATTTAGATGACGAGGAAACGTTACAACTTCTTACTATTGATGAGTCTACTCATCCCGTCTATGTCTTACAGAAAAACAATATAGCATCTGTAAAGGTATCTACAGATAAGAATAGCGATGGTATAGAAAATGGTACTATTACACCTGATACCAAATATCTTAAACTTAAAGTAGAATTCAAGAATATCCATGCTGCTATACTAAACAGTCAATATGGAGGATCTTTTGCATATGATCTTCCTGAATTCTTCCGTTCTACAAGTACAGCAGAAAGACCGATTATTGATGATAATAATAAAGTAATTGGGAAAATTCATGTAGAAAATGGACAGGCTATTGTCACATATACAAAAGAATTCTTAGAGAGTCTAGGTGAACATGCAACTCTTTCTGGGAACTTCTTCCTAGAAGGAGAAGTAGATTTGAGTACATTAGATAAAGAAAATGGTTCTATACAAGCTACATTTCCTAATGGAAGCATTAAATTGGAATATGGTCCTCACTACTTAGAAAAGTACAGTGAGGTCAAAGTAGAAAAGTCTTATACAAAAGATCCAAAGAGTGATTATATCAAATATACACTCACTGTATCAGCAGGTCCCGATGGCAGTCAAAATATCTATGTGGTCGATAAGTTTACAACTTATAAAAACCTAGTTACTTATGCAGGGGATATCTCTCATACACCTACAGAACTAGGTACTACAGAAGATGGACAAAAGCCATATGAAACAAGAAATACAGATATAGCAGGTCAGATTTATTTAACGAATCAGCCTAATTCTGATAAAGAAATACCTGAGTCTGTAACTGATAGCACTAAGATTAACAAGCCGGGAAGTATTGTCTGGTCAATAGATAAACTCGCTCCTAATGAAACAAGAACATTGACTGTTAAACCGCAAACTCTACCCATCTGATAACTGCAAATTATATTACCCTATATAATAATGTATTCTTATAGCGACCGCAGTTTATTTCAATCAATAAATCATAGATAAAGAAAAGATG
>NZ_JACRWG010000113.1:0-2548 GCF_014306455.1 Catenibacterium faecis | reverse complement strand
TCAGATCACAAAAACAGGTGGAAGATTATGCCGTCATAAAAGGCACATTTTCCACCTGTTTATTAATTTAATTTGCGGTTTTATTAGTTTATATTATGGGTAGAGTTTGCGGTTTAACATTGAGAGTAATTTTCAGAGGTCAGAGATATTGCCGAGTGAAAAAGCCTTTGCGTATAAAATGCGTTTGGAAGCAATGAAAAGACAAGCAGGCAGACCAAGAAAAGAAAATGTGTCCCCAGTGGGGACGAATTTACGAACCGATGAACAAATTGCACAGGAAACAGGGGACAGCAGAAATCAGATACACCGATATGTGCGTCTGACAAACCTTGTTCCTGAACTGCTTGAATTTGTTGACGAGGGGCGTATTAAAATGCGTCCTGCCGTAGAGCTTTCCTATCTTGATGAAGATTGCCAGCGTGATGTGGTTGATGAAATCGACCTGAATGATGCTACCCCGTCACACGACCAGACAATCCGTATGCGAAAGTTATTCAACGAGGGCAACCTTACAACCGAAGCAATCCACGCTGTTATGTCTGAGGAAAAGCCGAACCAAAAGGAAAAAATCGTGTTGAGGGGTGACAGAGTAAGACAGCTTATCCCGAAAAACATTCCCGTCAGTCAGACGGAGGATTTTGTTTGCAAAGCATTGGAGCATTACAACAAGTTTTTGCGTAATCGTGCAGAACGTGACAGCAGATAGCCGGAGTTACAGTTCCCCTTTCTCACACTCTAACCCCTTAGTTATACTTCTACCTACCGAAAATGATATATATTATCTCACTTGAATATAAGTATCTCAAAGTATATGTCTATCTCTAAGGGGCAATCGCACAATATGAACGGACTGGAGGTGTATGGTAAAATGAAAAATTAACGAAAAATCCGCATTTGTTTTTCGGCAGGTAAATCTTGTCGTAAGAGAAAATCCACAAAGGCACATCGTAGAGATACGGTGTGTTTTTCAATTTTTACAGGAGGAAACGCAATGATAAAGTCAAAATTCAAAAGAGTCACGTCGCTTTTCTTGGCGACCCTTATGTGTGTGACCACTTTTGCAGGCATTGGCTCGACAACAGCATATGCTGCTTCGGGAGAAAAAGCCGATGTTTATATGGTCGATTTCCCTCGTGATGGCGATGCTAATTACGATGGGGTATGGGGACACAGCAATTTGACCTTGAAAAATGGTTGGCATACCGGACGTTCCAATTTTACCAATCTTAAGGCTATTGGCTCATACTCAGGCAATGTTGCTTATTGTATTGAGCCGGGAATTTCGCTCAAGGTCGGTCAGACAATGAATAAGTATGACGAAAATTATTTTAATAACCTTGCAGCCAATGGGGTTATTTCCGGAGATGAAATCCGTCTTTTCGTTGGTCGTATTTTACAGTATGGCTATCGTGGGACAATCTCGACTTCTTGGAGGTCACAGAATGAAGCGGCAGCAAACAGCATTGCACAGGCTTATGCTACACAGCTTCTTATCTGGGAAACTGTTATCGGAGAGCGTGATGCGAACTTCAATCATGTAGCAGCCAGTGGTTGCAGCAATGTGAAAGATGTCATCAATGTAAAGCATCCGCTTCGCAATAAGATTTTCAGTTATTACAACAGTATGGTGCAGAGTGTACAGAACCATGCGACCATACCAAGCTTTTGTAATAAATCATCCGGTTCGGCAAAGACAATAGAACTTGAGTGGAACGGAAGCAAGTACACAACTACTCTGACAGATTCCAATAATGTGCTGTCCAAATATAATTTCAAAGCAAGTATCAGTGGAGTGAGCTTTTCAGTGAATGGTAACAAACTTACGGTTTCTATGGATACTGCACCGAGTAAGGAATTTACCATTACCGCAACGAAGAAAAATGCAGTCCGCAGAGGTGTGGTTGTATGGTCAGAGGGTAAACACGGTCAGAATTCCAGTGTGCAGGATGTTGTCAGCTATGCTCAGGAAGTAAGCGACAGTATCAACGGTTATGTGAAAATGAAAGTCAGCTATGGTTCTTGTCAGATTGTAAAGACCAGTGAGGACGGCAAGGTTGACGGTATCAACTTCACGATTACCGGAAACGGTATCAATCAGACGGTTACAACAGCCAATGGCGGTAAATTCCAGATTGATAACCTTATGCCGGGTATCTATACCGTAACCGAGCAGGCATACGATAAGTACGAGCCGCAGGAAACACATAGAGTTACTGTTGTGGCAGGGCAGGTTGCAAAGGTCAATTTCAATAACAAATTGAAGCGTGGCGACCTTCAGGTAGTGAAGTCCTCAGAAGATAACCTTGTTGAAGGTGTGAAGTTCCATCTTTACGGTACTTCTCTTTCCGGTGATGCTGTTGACCAGTATGCAGTTACAGACAAAAACGGTGTGGCAACTTTCAAAGATGTGCTTATCAGTGGTTCTGAACTGTTAAACCGCAAACTCTACCCATAATATAAACTAATAAAACCGCAAATTAAATTAATAAACAGGTGGAAAATGTGCCTTTTATGACGGCATAATCTTCCACCTGTTTTTGTGATCTGA
>NZ_JACRWG010000112.1:0-2636 GCF_014306455.1 Catenibacterium faecis | reverse complement strand
TGATTATTCCACTTTAGTTGATCACTCATTCCGATTGGGTTGACCAAGTGTTCCGATACACTTGACCAACTAGCCATTTTCATAAAATTCCGATGGGGTTGACCAACCATTCCGATGAACCTGACCACCTAAAATCCTGACTGTAAATAAAGTACAGTCAGGATTATTTTTTGTTTATCTGCTTCTCATTGACTTATCACCAAAGATTTTTATTGTCTGTGATTTTGATATTATTCTATCCATTATTGCATCAGCTAAGGCACCTCCACCAAGCTTACTGTGCCATCCTGCAACATCAAACTGAGAGCAGAATACTGTTGAATGAATACGATATCTCTTTTCCAGTATTTCAAGAATATCCTGCTGTTCGGCATTATTAGTCCCTATCAACAGCCATTCGTCCAGTATTAAAAGATCACACTTTATGTATTGATTTATTCTCTTTCTGTAGTTTCCCTGAACCTTTGCAAGATCTAATTCAGCTAATAAGTCAGGAAGTCTTACATACATTACTTTTAGGGTTGCATTACATGCCTCTACACCTAGTGCACATGCAATATATGATTTACCACTTCCTGTAGCACCAACTATAATGAGATTCTCATGTTTATTGATATATTCATTCGTTGCAAGTCTCTCAATCTGATCCTTATTCAACTGTCTATCTGCATAGTATTTGATCTGTGTTACTGAAGCTTTAGATTCTACAAAATTCGCATTCTCAATAAGTCTTTCAATCTTATGGTTATGCTTGTAATCTGTTTCAGCATCTATAAGAAGCGCTAGTCTCTGCTCGAAAGTTAATTCATGGATATCTTCTATTTCATCCTGTTCCTTATAGGCTTTCGACATACCTTTTAACTTTAATAAAATCATCTTATCGTATGTATCTCTATTCATTGTTGCTTCCTCCATAATATGATGAACCTCTGATAATCGCATAGCTATCATCAATCACCTGTTCTTCTTCTGTTTTTCTAATATCTTGATTATGTGCAATAATTAATTTAATATTCTTGTAGCGGGGCACAGCTAAGTGTTGAAGCGCCATATGGCAAGCTTCCTCAAGCTGCTTGGATGAATATGAGTCTGCCAACTTTAATATTGATCTGCAGCCATTATATGCTTGTTGTTCCGCTTTATAATGATTCAATAACTGGTCAATGACCTTATAAGTACTAGGTCCTATCTTATCTGCCCACTTTCTGAATCTATCGCCATTCCATTCACCTGCTTTTTTATGATTCAATGGCATATGATCCATATTGGTAGAATACTGACCAGGATTACCATATAAACGTCTATGAGAACAGATACGTTTCTTCTTGTAATAGACTTCAATGACGCTTCTAGTGATTCTTACATCAACTTTATGCTTGATATACTCATAAGGGACTGAGTAATACATCTTATCAATAGAAATATGATAATTGTATTGTACTGTAGCCTGCTTCCATACAGCGAATTCAAACGGCTCCTTAGGAAGTGGTCTCAGGAACATCTTCTCTTCATTTTCAAAGATTTCTTTACGGCTTCCATTTCTCTTCTGAAATGGCTTTGCATTGAATTCTTCAAGACATTTTTTAATTTTCATATTAGCTTCAATGACGGAATTGAATTCCTCCTTTCTTAGACGAGCTATTATGGAGGATGTCACCTTGCCAACAGTACCCTCTACACTTGGCTTTCCTTTTGGTGATCTTACAAGCGTTGGAACTATAGCCACATCATAATAGTCACCCATTTCCTGATAAGCCTTGTTTAATATCACTTCACCATTTTTAGGGTGTTTTATGACACCCGTTTTTAAGTTATCAGGAATAAGTAATGGTGTAGTTCCACCAAAAAACTCAAACATATGAACGTGTGCATTAATCCAGTTCTCCTGCTTCATATCACTCATAAGTTCAACATAGGTATACTGACTGTATGGCAGTGTTGCCACGAAAAGATATCCTTTAGTTACTTCACCAGTAAGTTCATTAACTATTGGAACAGTAGTACCTGCCCAGTCCACTTCAATTCTTTCAGCTATCTTATGATCAAAGTGCATCGTAGCTTTGTTTCTTTCGATATACTGGTTGAAATAATTACAGAACTGAGAATACTGCAATGGAATCTTACCTGCAGCTCTTACCTCATTGTAGTACTCCTGCCATAAAAGCATCTTGGTTACACCAGGTTTTTGTAGTTCAAGATACATCATTTCACAATCAGGCTTCGGCTGTAAATTATCACTATCATCTTCTGGCTTTGGAAACAGCTTGTCAGCGAATTCTTCACTAGTCATAGTGCTGACATCATTCCAGGATAATCTTAAAGATTTAGCAGCATTTTCTACTTTTCTGATCGTGTTTCTTGAAGTCTTTAATAGCTTTGAAATTTCGTTTCTAGACACACCTAGTGATAAATATCTGAAAATCTCTTTGTATTTTTCCTCATATGGTTTCAAAATAAAAAAACTCCTTTCCTGTAAAATATTGTGTAGATTCGATGCTTATCTACACCTTAATTTTACTAGAAAAGGAGTATGTATAATATAATTGATCAACCTAATCGGAATGATTGGTCAAGTGTATCGGAATTAATGATCAGGCTAAATCGGAATTATTGGTCAGCTACGCCAAAATAATCAA
>NZ_JACRWG010000111.1:0-2933 GCF_014306455.1 Catenibacterium faecis | reverse complement strand
TTCATCGGAATGGTTGGTCAACCCCATCGGAATTTTATGAAAATGGCTAGTTGGTCAAGTGTATCGGAACACTTGGTCAACCCAATCGGAATGAGTGATCAACTAAAGTGGAATAATCATACTATTTATTAAAATGAAATAGGAGTTGATGGGAAATTTATGAAAGCACTGATTATTGATGATGATGAATTTTTTATAAAACAATTTGTTCCACAAGTAGAGCTTCTTATGCAAACTACGTTTAAGGAATATACTGTTGATATTATTAATGAAAATTTCACTAGCATCAAACAACTATTAGATTATGATATTATATTTCTAGATATAGACTTAAGTAATGAATATGTTAATGGACTGAGAATTGCAACTAACATTAAAGAAAGAAATGAGAATGCTGTAGTAATTTTTGTATCTAATAGAGTAGGATTAGTTCATAGAACATTAGCGGTTCAACCGACATATTTCATAAGAAAAAATAATATATTAAAAGATATGGAAGTTTTAACCATTATTATAAAAAAGATTTTTAAAAGACGTCTTGATACTATTCTATTTGAATACAAGGGGCGAAAAACTTCTCTAAAGGTTAGTGAAATAATATATGCTGAGTCATTGGGACATAATGTTATATTACATACTATTAATAATACATATGAGTTTCGTTCCAATTTTCAATCATTGCTAAATAAATTTGATCATGTTAAATTCACAAGAATTCATAAATCGTATGTTATCAATATTAATAAAGTATTAGAAATTAGAAAGAATGATATATGTTTAGAAGGTAATATAATTTTACCGATTGGTCGAAAATATAAGGCAACAGTATTAGATGACTACAAGGAGAGTTTATTGTATGATATTTAATATTTTTATTAATTTTTTTGAAGATTTTGTCTTGAATTGTTTTTTGGCAAAATCTTTTAATGTTAAAAATAAATTTAAGTTTGTCATACTTGGAACTTCATTTTCTGGATTAGCCACAACACTCCTTGATAAATCAAATTCAATTAGTGAATATATATTATTAGGAGTAATATTCTTGATTGAACTCATTCTATTAAGATTTTTCGAAGAAAGGGTAACATTTAAACTTATATTATGTGTATTGTTAGGAATTTTCCTGATCATTTTTTCAGATTTTATTGCACTAAGCATTAGTTCTTGCATTTTTTCTATTGAGATATTTAATATTGCTGAAAACTATAATATTTTTGTATATACCATTATTTTGTCGAAGGTTATATTAGTTCTAGTATCATTTATTGCTACAAGATGCTTACTAAAAGCTAATATGGAATTACAGTTAAAAGAATGGTGGCCATTGATATTGATTGAGATTATAGTAGTAATTTCCTTATTTACTTTGTGTTATGGAATGATTTATTCATTATCTACTACAATAATTATCATTATCATGATTTTATTAAGTGGAATTGCTTTCTTTTCAATGGAGTTATCATACAAAATTCATAAAGAAGAAAAGTTAAAATCAAACTACATGTTAGAATCTCAAAAAAATAGTCTTAATAAAGAAACATATGAAAAATTGCAATTTTTGAAATGTGAAGTACTAGATATGGAACATAAGCTTATGTATATTTTACTTCAAATAAAAAATCAAACAATGAATAACAATATAAAGAAAATTATCGATAATTACATTAAAAATTTATCTAAATATTCTGCTATATTTATTACTGATAATCCATATTTTGATACTGTAATATGTTCAAAACTTAATGATTTATGGATAGAAGGTAGAAATTTTAAGATAAGTATATTTATTTCTAAAGATCCATTTTATGATCAAACGAATTTTGTGAAATTACTTTTAGATTTAATTGATTTATTTCACCAAATTAGCACATATTCCTGTGATATTGAAATCTCAATTATCGAAAAAAATCAATTTACTGTGATAAAATTAATAAGTCAACTGTGCAATACTAAAGAATTAGAATTATCGAAACAGGTATCAAATTATATCAGACAGTTAAATGGAAAAGTACGTTTAACAACGACAGCTAATTATAGTTCAGTTATTATATCTATTGCTCGAGAGGACCTAGAAAATCATGTATAAAGGAATTAAGGATGCTATTAATAATTCCGAGTCTACAAAAGAAGCTTATATTTATGGATTTAAAGTCATCTTGTTAAATTTTATAACAATATTATCTGCATTACTAATATCGCAAGTATATTTAAATCATATATGGGCAGGACTATTTTTCTTAGTGTTTTTTATCCCCTTAAGAACATTAATAGGTGGTTATCATTGTAAAAATGCCTATACATGCTGAATATTACGGAGTGGCAAGGCTACTCCATACGGTAAAATAAGTCCATACGTTACGCTAGAAAAGTCCAGTGAATCCGTTAAACAAGTCCACCATATTTAATATAAAGATTTGCATCTCTTGGTTGTAAAATAGACTTGATAAGTAATAAATACTTATCAAACCTTGCAACTAGGAGGTTTTTTTTATGCGAGATGTTAAGAAGATTTTGGAAATGAGATCTCAAAATTCTAGTCAGCGAAAGATAGCTGAAGCACTTAAGGTATCAAGAGATACAGTAAGAAAAGTATCTAAAGCAGCTGATGAAAATAATATTTGTTGGTCAATGATCCCGAATCAAAATGAAATGGAAGTACAGAAACTATTATTTGTAAAGGAGACTAAACTTAATCTGATTACTAAACAACCTGATTATCAGTATATTCATAAAGAACTATTAAGACCAGGGACAAACTGATTATTCGCTCGTAATTGCACCGGTAGTCGCAGAGCTATGCACCACCTCTGTCGCATTAAGTGCACCACCTAACTCTTACCAGAATAATAGCCAATCATGATAGTCATGATTGGCTAAATAATTCCCTTATTTTATTCTAAAATTATCAGTACCCATATCTATATCGATTCTAT
>NZ_JACRWG010000110.1:0-3016 GCF_014306455.1 Catenibacterium faecis | reverse complement strand
TTTTCAAATTAATTGTGGACTTCCAACCGTATTCAATTTTTTGGTGAGGCGGACTTGTCCAGCGTATTGAGTGGACTTCTCTACTGTAACGAGTGGTCTTCCATTAGCGGAATACTCAACTAATAATGAATTTAATGATAAACTAGCGGAATTTGCAGAATTTATAGATATTTATGAAAATGCAGAGTCTAATAAAAAAATCATTTCTTGTTTAAAAGAAAAAGAATTTAATTCTGAAGAACTTGAATTGTTATTACCAATAAGTAAGAGTTCAACTGAATTATCTAACAAAATAACTCCTAGTGATAATAGAAAATCAAATGGGTACGATTCTAATAAAGCTATTCAATATGCAAAGCAATGGTGGAATAGAACAAATAATACAGATTTTCCATATTATGCTAATTATTATAAGCAAGACCCTAATTCTAATGATTATAATGATTTAGATGAAAATGCAGAGGGACAGTCTGCAATAAGAAGAGGTTGGAGCGACTGTACGAATTTTGTTTCACAATGTTTAAGTTATGGTGGTTTTAAATATAGAAAATCAGGATTGTTTTTACCATATAGACAATCTAAAAACTGGTATTATGATAATGGAAAGCCATCACATACATGGGGTGGAGCTAATAATTTTTATCAGCATTGGAAATCCAGAGCTGGTATAGCAAAAACATCGGATTTACTTACAGCAGGAGATGTGATTTCAGTAGATTTTACCAAAGATGGAGATATAGACCATACTGCAATTATAACTTCCAATATTAACAATACAAATGAATCTAAATTGTTGACACAACACAGTATTGATAGAAGTGAATTTTTACCTACAGGAGATTATTTTTCTTTAGCATATCTATATAGTCAAGATTATAAAATATATGGATATGAAATGGATAAAGCACCAGTAAAATAAAAAATGAAAGGAGCTTTTAAACTGGTTCAAAAGTCAAGGACAGAATGATGACAGTCCCCGCTAAGGGGCTGTAACGAATAGATAGTATTTACTACTACCTTGAGCGTTACAGCTCTTTTTTTCATCTTACAATACGATTTCTACAACTTAATTGGATGTGATATTCACATGTATTATATTATGGTATCATTTTTGTAAGGGAGAAAAATATGAAGACAAGAATTGAATTGATATCTGAAGATCAAAAAGAAGAAGTTGTCATTAAATGCTATCAGATAACAGATGAAATACAAAGTATGATCTCTTTCATAGAAAATGAGAAAAGAATAATTGGATACAAAAGGGGAACTGCCTATCTATTGAATATCAATGATATATATTACTTTGAAATAGTTGATCAAAAAGCATTTCTCTATTGCAAAAAGGAAATATATGAATCAAAGATGAAACTTTATGAATTTGAACAAGAAACAGAAGGTACATCATTCTTTAGAGCATCTAAATCATTCATTATTAATGCAGATAAAATTGATTCTATTAAACCATCATTATCTGGAAGATTTGAAGTGATGCTGACTAATAAAGAGAAACTTATCGTTTCTAGACAATATGTACGTGTACTAAAACAAATGATTGGGTTGTAAGGAGAGTAATAATGAATAAAAAAGAATTAATGCATACAATGCTTGTAGAATATTTCGTAATATATAACTTATCAATGATGTGTACAATCTTATTCTGTTATTTTAACCAGCCACAAATAAAAATGCTTTCTGTATCTTATTTAGGACAGGTAGCAGTCTTCTCTTTACTTGCTTGTCTACCTACTATAATCTATAGTTTCAAGTTACAAAATGTAATAGTGAAGGACATTCTTCATACAATATTCTTAGAAATTATACTTCTAACTGCAGGCTATCAAATTGGCATGTATCAGGATTTCTTGGGAGGAATTTTCTTCTTTATAACAATTATTATTGTAGATATATTAGTCAGACTCTTTAATTATATTAATGATTGTCGTATGACTATAGAAATCAATAAAGCTCTGAAAAGTAGAAAGGGGTGACAACTATGAATAGTATTGAAATTAAACATCTTACAAAAACTTTTGGTGATATTAAAGCAGTAGATGACTTAAGCTTTACTGTAGAAAAGGGAACGTTCTTTTCCTTTCTAGGTGTCAATGGTGCAGGTAAGAGTACCACTATCTCTATGATATGTGGTGAACTTACAAGTGATACAGGAGAAATATACATTGAAGGCAAGGATACTAAAACACATATGAATGAAGTAAGAACTACTATAGGTGTTGTTTATCAAACTTCTGCATTAGATGATGTGCTCACAGTTTATGAAAATCTCAAGTATCGTGCTGCTTTGTATGGTATTACAGGGAATTCTTTTAAGAAGAAACTAGAAGAACTCTCTCTATTATTAGATTTCAAAGACTTTTTAAAGAAACCTTTAAATAAGCTATCAGGAGGACAAAGAAGACGTATAGATATAGCTCGTGTTCTTATTCATGAACCAGAACTTCTTATCTTAGATGAACCAACAACTGGTTTAGATCCTCAAACAAGAAAAACATTATGGAAAGTTATTGATAATTTAAGAAAAGAAAAACATATGACTGTATTTCTTACGACTCATTATATGGAAGAAGCAGCTGAAGCAGATCAAGTTGTTATTATTGATCATGGCCGTCAAATAGCTTCTGGAACACCACATGAATTAAAACAGAAATATGCTTATGATTATTTAAATATCTATCATGTAAAAGAAGAGGACATCAAGTCTTTAGGACATCCATATACATATAATAAGGATCATTACACAATCCGTATCAATCATTCGGGTGTTGTGAAAGAAATGATTCTTCAAAAACCAGAATTGTTTAATGACTTTGAACTAGTAAAAGGAAGAATGGATGATGTCTTCTTAAATGTAACAGGAAATAAACTCCCAGGAGGTGAACAAGTGTGAAACAAAAATCAATCAAAACGTATAAAAAAAGACAAACTTAAAAACAAGTTTGAATAATTTAGAAAAAATAGAATAGTTGAATTTTATGGTTTAGTTAATTTAGAAACGTCA
>NZ_JACRWG010000109.1:0-3099 GCF_014306455.1 Catenibacterium faecis | reverse complement strand
ATTGACTGGTTCATGCCTTGGAGTGAACAGATAAAAGAAGAGTTTGGAATAAAGGACGATTAAATCGAAAATGTGATTTAATCGTCCTTTTTAGGTACACTATATAATTTGGCGCTTACGAACGTCTTAAATTAACTGGAAACTTCTCATTTAAGTCACCATTACTGATCAAAAATCCTTATGGTACAAATACTACAAGTATCTATATGTACTTCACAACAGACATAGATAGCTATGTCACTTATACAATCTCTTGTGATGGCTATAAGGACTATTCACAAACATTGAATACTAAGTCTGCTACAGGTGTCACTCGAACTCATGAATATAGTCTTATTGGTGCTATTCCTGGAGAAACTAACACGATCACATTAAGACTCTATACAAAATCTAACCAATTAATTAATACTCTATCATTTACTTATGACGCACCAGAATTACTTGGTGGAAATGAATATAAAACAGTCACTACAACATCTTATTCAGAAGATGACCTGCAGGATAATGGTCTCTATTGTGTATTAGGTAATGATGTCACTGAAGAGACTAAGAAAAGGGCTTATATGCGTTTTTATGATGAAAATGGGGTAATTCGTAGTGAAATGCCTATTAAGTTTTATCGTCCTCACAGACTCTTATTCAAAGACAATACAATGTATTACAGTATCTCTAGTACGTCTATTGTTGGAGTTGACTCATCAGGATATGTTAAAGACTTCTATAACACAGGTGATTACACCTTACATCATGACTATATCTTTGATACAGAAGGTAATTTCCTAGTTCTTGCAACTAAAAAGAATGATGAAACAAGTGAAGACCGTATCATCTCTATCAATGCATCTACAAAAGAAATCAAAGAAATAGTCAATTTCAAAACAGTATTCAAAAACTACTATACACTGACTCAAAAGCCATCAAGTGCAGACACCCTTGACTGGATGCATATCAATTCTTTAGGTTTAGTAGGTAATAACTCTCTTATTATCAGTTCTAGAGAAACATCTACAATCATTAAACTCAATACTATCTATACAAATCCATCTATAGACTATATGATTGGTTCAGATCGATTCTGGGACTCTACAGGCTATGAATCTAAATTACTCACAAAAACAAGTGACTTCTCTATGCAGGCAGGACAACATTATGTCACTTATGAAGAAGACAATTCATTACCTAAAGGACAATACTACCTATACATGTTTAATAATAATTACTGTTACAGTAGTACTAGAAGTAACTACAAATGGCAGAATGATACAAACTATTCTAATGCATTCTTTACAATGAAGAGTGGTACTTCTTATTATTATAAATATTTAGTCAATGAAAATGCGCGCACTGTATCTCTTGTAAGTTCTATACCAGTTGCTTATTCACCTTATGTTTCTAGTTCACAGGAACTTTATGGACAATTAATTGCGGATAGTGGAATGCAGATGAGCTGGAGTGTTTATAACTTAGATGGTACACTTTTACGTACATATCAAACAACAGGAGGCAAATTCCTCTATCGTGTCTTACAATATGATTTAAAAGGATATTTATTCCAGTAAAAAACAGCTAGATTAATTTCTAGCTGTTTTTCTCATGATGAGCTGTGCGATTATTACTACTACAACAGATATACCACATATCATCAATCCTGGTGTTCTAAGTATTGATGGATCAAAGATCACTGTACGATTCAAATAAGAACCAGCGCCTTCACTAATTGTGAGTGGCATAATATAACTTACACTTAACCCGGATAATACACCTGTTACACCTAATGCAGTTAATCCATATAACTTATCTACAATCAATTGAATCAAGCATAATACAACAAGAATAACACCCATAATCATTCGATTAGAATCAAGTGTTAACTGATAGAAGATCTGTATCATCTTTAATCTCTTAGGAGACTGTTTACTAATAAACTCATCTACATATTGATCAATACCCTGAGATACTAAACCAGAAGAAATCAATTTAGTAAGTGATGTCTTTAATATACTAGGTAATGTAATATCTGTATCCTTCTCCACAATCTCAAAACATTCCTGTGCCAGATTATTGATATAAGGTGTCATATCTTCTTTATTGTCTTCACCTGTAGCCATCTGTTTAATAATAGCCTGACTATATTTACTTGTTAGTGCGGTCATAGATTCAGATTGACTAATATCAGCTTGTATTTTATTGATTGTAATCTGTGGTAATCGATATGTATATTGATTAATGACAGTCATTACTTTGTTGGTCATTTCCTGGGTAATTTCATCATTCTGTATAGCACTATTTATAATACTTGGACAAAGCATTGAGAAACATAATACATTCACAAGAATGAAAATAAGAATATCTAATACAATTGTACGTAACATACGCATAAGTATCACGCTCCTTTACCCTCATTATAGAAAAACCACACCACATGTCAATATGTTATAATGGATGAAAGAAAGGGTGATTATATGGATTTTTTAGATTTTTTAAAACAAAGAAGAAGCTATAGACAATATACTGGAGAACCTGTAGAAAAAGAATTATTGGATCAAATTGTAGAAGCAGGATTACTTGCACCTAGTGGACGTAATATTAAACCGGAAGAACTCATTGTAGTGACTGATTCTAAACTATTATCACAATTATCTCAATGTAGGAAAGCAGGAAGTCAGATGCTAGAAGGGGCAGGTGCCTGTATTATTGTATTAGGTGATGAAGATAAGACGGATGTCTGGATAGAAGACTGCAGTAATGTCATCTTGACTATGCATTATATGGCTTCATCACTAGGTCTTGGCAGCTGCTGGATTCAGGGAAGAAATAGAGTATCATCTACAGAAGATTCAACTGAGGACTATATTAGAAATATCTTTCATTTTCCAAAGAATCTACGTTTAGAAGCACTATTATCTATTGGACATATTGATCAAACATTACCTGCCAAAGAAGTAACAGAAGAATTATTAAATAAAGTACATACACCAAATGAACCGCCCCTGTCAAGTAGACAGGTGAAATAATTAAAAACATGTACCCTTGCCTGCCACGTAGTGGCAGGCAATTTTTTTATGCATAATGTGTCGCCTTATATTTCTGTATCGCCTT
>NZ_JACRWG010000108.1:0-3117 GCF_014306455.1 Catenibacterium faecis | reverse complement strand
TCTACACAGCACACTCATAATAATTCTGCTTGTAAATCTTCTCAGCTTGTATATTTTAAAAATTATTCCAGACATTATGTATCTTTTCATGATAGTGTTCAAGATAATATGATTACAATTCCTGTTCTATACTGTAAAAATGACAAGCACTATCATGCCATTCTTCCAAACTCTATTATTGTTCCTTATTCATCTTTTTCTATTTTTTTCATTCTAAAGGTACTCGCATTAAAATCATGTTCAGCTTTTACTGTTGAAGAAATAACAGAACGATTTTGTATATCGACTTCTACTCTCTACAGATGGATGTCTAAATATAATGCGTATTTGAGAATATTCAGTACCTTGAAAAACAGATATCATATGCATTTCTTTGTACATCTTATCTATGATTTCAGTAATGTTATCCATGATATCTTCGACTTCAATCTTCGTACACTTTTTCAATATGACCGCACTTTATTCAATCATGATCCCTGATTGAATTTCTTCAGTCTCAATTAAATAAGTTGGCAATATCTTTCGTATTTTGGCTGTTCTATACTCAATTATGAGGAGGAAGATATATGAACATACAAAATACAGACAGTTATGAGTATAGAAAACTTATCGGCCAGATAAAATTTTCGTTTATAGCACCTGTTGTATCACGAACTTTTATAGATGATTCAATAAATGCCTACTTTAAACGCGTCTCTGAAACTGAGATTGACTGGCCAGATGGCACAAAAAGAAGGTTTTCTGATCAGACGATGAAATGGTGGCTCCATATATACAGGAAATATGGTTTTGAAGGTCTGATGCCTAAGGATCGTCTAGATCTTGGCAGAGTAAGAAAACTTGATGATGACCATAAAAGATATATTGCCGATCTTATTGGTCAATATCCCAAGATTACAGGGGTCATGATCTATGAAAAAATGATTGAAGATGGTGTATTAAATACAGGTGACTGTTCCGTTGATACTATACAGCGCTATATCAGAAACAGCGGCTTACGAAATGGACAAGGTGAGACTTTAGTCAAGGAAAGAAGGACCTGGGAATTCGCTCATTCATGTGATGGCTATGAAGCTGATACCTGTCATACATTTTATATCTACGATGAAGACAGCACATACAGGAAAACGTATCTGATTGCCATTATCGACAATCATTCAAGAATGATCGTTGGTGCGGAGTTCTTTTTCAATGACAATGCCGTCAATTTTCAAAAGGTATGGCATGATGCTGTCTTAAGATACGGCAGAAGTAAAGTAATCATCTTAGATAATGGCAGCAGCTACAAAAATAAAAGCACCAAGGAAATAGAGGCAAAACTCGGGACTAAGATCATTTATAATCCCCCATATCAGCCTGTCGGAAAAGCTTTGATAGAAAGATTCTTTCATACAATGAAGATGCGTTTTATGGATGTACATAAGGGAAGCGACTATCATTCACTTTCTCAATTAAATGATGATCTTAATAAATGGATAAATGAGTATAACAGAACAATCCACTCATCATTGAAAGATGATGAGAATGACAATCACACACCTCTAGAACGCTATATGTATGATATGAAAGATGTTGAAGTATCAAGACTATCAAATAAATCACCTATTGAATACGCTTCGTGGCTTGATGATGTGTTTCTTCATGAAACCACGAGAAAGGTCAATGGTGATTCAACAGTCCTTATTGAAAATCAGCTTTTTGATGTTCCTTCTGTCTATATAGGAATGAGAGTTATTATCCGCTATAATCCAAGAACTTTTGAAGGGACATATCTTTATGATGTTTCTCAAAAGGAAAAGGTCCCTTTAAAAAGAACGGATCGTATTGAAAACGGAAAAACAAGAAGAGAGGAGATCATTTACTGATGGAAATGACAACGTATTATGGGATGGATAAAAATCCATTTATCAAGGATGCGGCTGTATCAACACTGTTTACATCCAATGACTTTAAACAGATGACAAACAGACTGGAATTTATTATCAGATCCAGAGGAATTGGTGTCTTCTTGAGCAGTCCAGGAATGGGAAAGACAACATGTCTTAGAAAAACATTGGAAGCACTCAATCCGAACCGTTATGTCGTCATCTATATATGCATGACGACTATTACAGCCATTGACTTTTATCGTATGCTTAATGATGCACTTGGTTTGGAAGAAACAACTAAAAAATCACAGATGTTCAAGCAGATACAGGATGAACTTAAAAGACTGACATCAGAAAATAAGATGGAGGTCATCATAGCGATTGATGAAGCCCAGTTTTTGAGAAAAGAGGTATTGAGAGAATTCATTATGCTTATGAACTTTGACTATGACTCAAAAGATTACTGTACACTTATATTTGTTGGACAAAATGAATTTCTGAGAACATTGCGTCTTAAAGCACTTGAACCGCTCAGACAGCGTATCAATATGAATTATACCTTTACTGGCTTTAATGAGGAAGAGGTCAAGGATTACGTGGTATCAAGACTGAAATCTGTCAACTGCAGAAGCGACCTGTTCAAAGATGAATGTTACCATACACTGTATTCCATGATGAATACATCAGTAAGAATACTTAATCAGCTTATAAATAAAAGTCTGATACTTGGTATGCATTACAACAAGGAAACAATCGACAGTGAACTGGTGATGCAGGCAAGCAAGGAACTGATGCTGGGATAGGATTATGAATTACATATATAAAGATAAAAACGCAAAGAAATGTATTGGAGAAATAAGCAGCCTGACTATTACACCATTCTTTGCCTTTGAAATTACAGCAGATAAACAGACAATAAGCTGTTATCTTGATCATTTATTGTCAGAATGGCATATATGTATAGTTAATTATGAAATAGATGTTGAACTTGCACATCCAACAGATATATTCTTGAATGCAAATGCAATCTTTGAAAAAACAAGGGATGAAGAGTTAAGTTTACAGATTGCCTATGCCGTAAATACAGTCTATAAAGAAAGAAATTACAGTGAAGATGTACTCTAGTGGTACATCTTTTCTTTATCTATGATTTATTGATTGAAATAAACTGCGGTCGCTATAAGAATACATTATTATATAGGGTAATATAATTTGCAGTTATCAGATGGGTAGAGTTTGCGGTTTAACA
>NZ_JACRWG010000107.1:0-3229 GCF_014306455.1 Catenibacterium faecis | reverse complement strand
GTTTTGGTTTAGTTGGTCGTGATCAATGGTTTCCAAATTAATAGATAACAACTAATCTTATCTACTGAAAACTTAATTTACAGGAAATAAGAATTTACACAAGATTCTTGACACTATCACTGATTAATTACACCAATACTTAATGCATCTACTTGAATATAATTTTCACATTAAAGAATTATTATTATCTATTCTTTTATCACTATTATAATTATGCTATAATGCAGTTGATTGGAGGCGTGCAATGGAACATCAAGTTCATGTAGGTGACATTGTTGATGTGACCATTACTGGTATTCAACCATATGGTGCATTTGCTTTATTGCCTGATGGAAGCAGCGGATTAATCCATATATCAGAAATATCTGATGGATTTGTTCGTGACGTAAATCAATTTGTCTTTTATGGAGAACAGGTTAAGGTAAAAGTCATTGATATAGATAACGTCCATCACCAGGCAAGGCTTTCTTTAAAAGCAGTCGCGAAAAAGAGACGTTTTCGCAAAAGAAAGTCAATCGTGGAAACACCTAAGGGGTTTAATCCACTAAGAGAAATGATGCCTCGATGGATCAGTCGAGGAATCGCAAAGGAGGAAGATGTATGATCAACGTTGATTTAAGTAAAGCTAAATTAACAGAAAGCATGGAATCATATAAGGACAGAGTCGCAGAAGTTCATGATATGATCCACAACAAAACAGGAGCAGGTAACGACTTTTTAGGATGGGTTGACTTACCTACTAACTACAACAAGACTGAAGTAGAAAACATTAAGAAAAAAGCTGCAGAATTATCTGAAGAAATTGATGTTTTATTAGTTTGTGGTATCGGTGGTTCTTATTTAGGCGCAAGAGCTGCTATTGAAGCAATCAATGGTCTTTACCCAACAAACAAGGTTCAGATCATCTATATTGGTAATACATTCTCTGCTACTTATTTAGCACAGGTTAAGAACTATGTAAAAGATAAAGAATTCGGTATTAATGTAATTTCTAAGTCTGGTACAACTACTGAAACTTCAGTTGCTTTCAGAATCTTCAAAGAATTACTTGAAGAAACTAAGGGTAAAGAAGTAGCTCAGAGAAGAATTGTTGCTACTACAGATGCTCATAAGGGTGCATTAAAGACTTTATCTGACCAGGAAGGTTATACAGAATTCGTAGTTCCTGATGATATCGGTGGACGTTATTCTGTATTAACTGCAGTAGGATTATTCCCTATCGCAATGGCTGGTATCGATGTTGATGCAATGTTAAAGGGTGCTAAAGATGCCCAGGATAAATACAACAATCCAGATCTTCTTACAAACGATGCTTATCAGTATGGTGTTGCAAGACAGATGTTATTAAAGGCTGGTTATCCAGCTGAAATGTTTGTAACTTATAACTTACAGTTACAGCAGACTGCTGAATGGTGGAAACAGTTATTTGGTGAATCTGAAGGTAAAGAAGGAAAGGGTATCTTACCTACAAGTGGTACTTTCTCAACTGACCTTCATTCATTAGGACAGTTCATTCAGGAAGGTTCTAAGGTTTTATTTGAAACTGTATTAAAGATCAAAGAACCTCAGATGAACTTAGAAATCCCTAGTGATGCAGATAACTTAGATGGTTTAAACTATTTAGCTGGTAAGACAGTTGATTATGTTAACCAGAAAGCATGTGAAGGTACTATTGATGCCCATGTAAATGTTGGTAACGTACCTAACATCCAGATCACTCTTGATCATGTTGATGCATATAGCTTCGGTTATATGGTATACTTCTTCGAAAAGGCTTGTGCAATGAGCGTTTACCTATTAGGTGTTAACCCATTCAACCAGCCAGGTGTTGAAGTTTATAAGAAGAATATGTTCAAGCTTTTAGGTAAGCCTGGATATTAATAAGAAATCCCGCAATCGCGGGATTTTTTTGTACAATGTGATGAGTTTGTAAGAAATTGTGATGTTTTTCACAAAGTGTAGTGGATAATCTCTTTTTAATCAGTATAATAAAAATTAGATAATGTTAAGAAGATAGTAGTGAAGCAGAAGAAATTGTTCTTCTGTTTTCATTTTACTAGAAAGGAGACAAACATGAAGAACATTACTATTATGGGCGGCGGCGTTCTGGGATCACAGATTGCATTCCAGGCAGCATATTGTGGTTTTGATGTAACAATCTGGTTAAGAAGTGAAGGCAGTATAGGACGTACACAACCTAAGCTTGATTCTATCAAGCAGTCTTATATTAATGCAATCAATCTCATGGATATTGATAAATCTATCAATACATGGTGTATGGGTATTGCAGGCTATGATGATTTTGATAAGGAAAACTGCCTAGAGAAGGTAGAACGTGCTTATTCTACAATCAAGCTAGAACTTGATATGAAAATAGCAGTTAAAGATGCTGATTTAGTCATTGAATCTATGACAGAAAATATGGAAGCTAAGAAGGATGTCTATACAAAAATGGCTCCCCTACTCCCTGATAAGACAATTCTAGTGACTAATTCTTCTACTATGCTTCCTAGTAAATTAGCTAAGTTTACTGGTAGACCTGATAAATTCCTTGCCTTACACTTCGCAAATACGATTTGGAAGAATAATATGACAGAAGTTATGATGCAGGATAAAACAAATAAAGCATATTTTGATGAAGTCATGAAGTTTGCGAAAGAGATTAGAATGATTCCATTACCTGTCAATAAAGAAAAGTCTGGTTACCTACTCAATTCTATGTTAATTCCATTATTATTCTCAGGTATGGATTTAATGGTCAATGGTATCTCTGATCCTGAAAGTATCGATAAAGCATGGACTTTAGGTACTGGTGCACCTAAAGGACCGTTCCAGATTCTTGATACAGTAGGATTAAAGACTGCCTATGAGATTGTAGGCATGTATGTAAAAATGCCTGGTTTCTTAGCACCATATAATTTCAAAGGAATGCATAAGATGTTGAAGTCTTATATTGATCAAGGTAAATTAGGATATAGTACTGGTGAAGGATTCTATAAATACAAAAAATAAATAACTAAGCAATAATAAATGCCAGGAGTGTAAATAAAATGGTACCCATAAGGAGGACAACAACCTGACAGTTGTGATACCCCTCCTGTGGGTATCATTTTTTTGTTTTGTTGTTTAAATTCTACTATGTCAAAATCAAAAAAATTCACTGATGAAGAAATTAAGTTATTATCTAACTCACCATACGTCAAGAACGTTAAACAAAACAGACTGATAT
>NZ_JACRWG010000106.1:0-3353 GCF_014306455.1 Catenibacterium faecis | reverse complement strand
TGACGTTTCTAAATTAACTAAACCATAAAATTCAACTATTCTATTTTTTCTAAATTATTCAAACTTGTTTTTAAGTTTGTCTTTTTTTATACGTTTTGATTGATTTTTGTTTCACACTTGTACCTCTGTGTTTTTCGATAATTTCTCTCGATAGAAAAAGTCCGATTCCTGTACCACTCTTTTCCATGACCTCCTTGGAACTTCCTCTGTAAAATCGTTGAAAAATTTTGTGATACTCATTCTGCGGAATACCAATTCCCTGATCCTCAATTTCCATTCTTACAAGATCGTTTCTTTTTTGTAACCGGATAAATATTTTTGAACCATCCGGGCTGTACTTGATTGCATTATCCAGAACGTTGATCACAGCTTCACCAAGCCATCTTTTATCCTGCATAACCATGCATGTTTCCAGCTCTTTTGCATAGTCAAAAATGAATTCAATTTCTTTCTCATCTGCTTTAGGATAAGTGCGATTCACAGCAGATATGACAGTATCCATAAGTGGAAGTTTTTTCTTATTAATCTGAATCAGTCCAGTTTCCATCTTGGATATTTCAAGAAGCGACTGCAATAATGTCTCCAGTCCATCCAGAGCACTCCGACAACGGATACGAAACTCCTCCTGTTCTGTGGCACTTAAGTCATTCTGCATCAGCACACTAAAACATGTATCCAAAGCTGCAACCGGTGTCTTTAACTGGTGAGAAATATCAGAAACCATTTCTTTCGTGTTCTCCTTTTCTGCCCTTGCTTCTTCCTTTATCAACTGAATATGATGTCCGATTGCTTCAAGCTGGTCATTCAATTTTTCCAGTTCTGCATGATTTTCCGTTTTCAGTAAATCATCAAATTTATTTTCACGGAATCTGATCAGAATTTCTTCCAACTGGTCTAAAATTTTCTGATGACACGCATCTTCTTTTTTCTTCCAATAAAGTAGAAAAGTCAAAAGAAACACACATATCACAGTGCTTACAGCACCGGTCACCATAACTTGATGCCGAAATTGCGAATAAAATGCATTTCCTTTATTCCCCCTGTATCCATATTGCTCCAATAATTGCCTTCCCTGTTCGTTAGTTTCAATATCCTTATTCTTAAGCAATTCAGAAACAGCATCAAGCCCGGAAAATTCTTCCTTTGCAGCAATCTCTGTCATAAGATTCATTTTATATTTATAGTCTTCATAAAACACATACGTGGTAAAGCAATTTAATATTGCAAACAATAATATGACAGGTAATACCAAGGAGAGCACTACTGTCATCTTCTTGCGATATCTCTTTGTCACTGCCTTACCTCCTGATTCCATATATACCCAAGACCTCTAATATTCTTTATATAGACCGGTGCAGCCGGATTGTCTTCGATTTTCTCACGAAGTCTTCTGATATTGACAGCGATTGTATTTTCATCCACAAAATTCCCTTCCAGATCAAACACATTTTCCAATATTTGTGTTTTTGAAAGAATCTGTTTCGGATTCTGAAGAAAAAAAGTCAGCATTTTCAACTCCGTTTTTGTCAGACTGATTTCACGACTCTTTATCAGGACTTTCATTTCTCCTGCGAAAAATACGATATCTCCCGAAATCATCTTTCCAGTTTCCGTTTTCTCCTGTCTGCGGCGGAAATGTGCTTCTATTTTCAAAAGAAGTACCGAAAGACTAAACGGCTTTGTAATATAATCATCTGCCCCTGCTTCATATCCCATGACCTGATCCATCTCCTGATCTAGTGCTGTAAGACAAATAATGTATATATTATAATTGCATCTCATCCACCTTACAAATTCCAGTCCATTCCCATCTGGAAGATTCACATCACAAATGGTAACATCCACATTATTATCACTTGCAATTCTTTTCGCTTTTTTCACTGATTCTGCTGAAAAAACCTCATACCCGGATTTTTTCAGTGAAAATGTAATTCCACAATTTAAATTTTCATCATCTTCGACCACGAGTATACCTGGCATAGCATATGCACCTCTCTTTATTAACTATTCATCTTAAAATGCTTCAATGCCTCCACAATTGCACTCTCTTTATCTTCTGGACACTGCGGTTACCTGCTATCTTCATTTTTAGGTAAATTATAATTCTTTCCACCCTCAATTCCGCATTTTCTCTTTACCTGTGAGATATACAGATTGGAAACCTTCATGCCAGCATTATGTTCAGCCATATACTTCTTTATCTCATCATAAGTAGCCTTAGTCTCTGCAGATGTTATATCCATATCATCAAGTTCAATCGTGACATTAATGTAATCATCCGGCTTTTGTTTCAGTTGGGACAAAAGAACAACCGTCTCGCAAGTTCACGTTCTTCACCATTAAATGAATAATAAACAATTAATGTATCACTGAGACCACCTGTAATAGTCAAGGGGGGGCATCACTTTCCGAATATTTGGTATTATAAGTACATCCTGATAATGCGATCAACATCAAACATAAGAATGTAATGATTGATTTTCTCATAAAAAATCATCCTCGGACCTCATTATAACATATTTCCTAGAAAAAAATAATGAGTTCACAATGTGTTCATAGATAAAAAGCATAATAGTACCTGTAAAGAGAAAGCAACTCCCTATAATAATCAAAGCTTCTTTTTTACCAAGAGTGATCCCTAAAATTTCCCAAACTCCCTTCAAAATAACTCTTGAAATAAACAACGATCAGGCTTCCCTTCCTGATCGTTTTGTTTTATTTCAATTTTAGATATTCTTCTTCATCCACTGCTTCAAGCCACTCGTTTGAAGCATTTTCATTTGGTACACTTTCTGCAATATGTACAAAATAGCTTTTTGGTGCTGCACCATGCCAATGTTTGATTTCTGGCGCAATATAAACTGTATCACCTACATTGAGTTCCTGAGCAGGTTTTCCCCATTCCTGATAATACCCTCTTCCTGCAGTACATAATAAAATTTGTCCTGCACCATGATGGATATGCCAGTTGTTTCTACATCCTGGTTCAAAAGTAACATTAGAAATAAGAACTTCCTGATCATTAATAGAATAGAGATAACTATTACCTACAAAATACTTGGCATATGCTGTATTCAATTCACCAATAGGATAAGGACTCTGTTTCTTGATATCTTCTAAAGTATAATTCATGATTATTTCTCCATTTCATGTATACATCTGATCGCATTTAAAGTACGTGGATAACCGATATAAGGCATACAGTTAGAAATCACATTAATGAGATAATGTGCACAATGGCATCAACTTAAGGATTTAAACATCCAAAAAGTTGATGCTTTTTTTAGTTTCGTAGAATAATATGAGGTTTCATTTGTGTTTGGATTTCTACCTCAAAAAAAAGCGCATAGACC
>NZ_JACRWG010000105.1:0-3412 GCF_014306455.1 Catenibacterium faecis | reverse complement strand
GAAAGTTCTGATTCAAATAGATTTACACTTGTAACTCCAAAGTCTGAAAATGATGTACGATTACAAGCTACACTTGGCAATCAGAACCCCACGGGCTTGCCCGTGGGAGTAGTCAGATTGAGACAGTATTTTTCAGAAAGGAACAGGGGAGTAAGTGTTAAACAATTACATATTAAGATTAAAAAGTGAGTTTAAGGGGTATAACTCACAAAAGTTAGTAAAGGATATACTTGCAGGCTTAACAGTTGCAGCAGTGGCTTTACCACTTGCCTTAGCTTTTGGTGTCAGCAGTGGGGCTGATGCTGGTGCAGGACTTATTACAGCTATTGTGGCAGGTTTATTAATTGGAGGACTATCTAGTGCTTCTTATCAGATTTCAGGTCCTACAGGGGCTATGTCAGCCATTCTGATTGGTTTATCAACTACATATGGTTTATAGGGAGTATTTGTAGCCAGCTTTATTTCTGATGTGATGTTACTTATTGCATCACTATTTAAATTTGGGAAGGTTGTATCTTTTATCCCAAGTAGTGTTATTAAGGTTTTAGAAATGTTGGAAGAAAAGTAGGGAAACCTACTTTTTTTATGTGGGCACCTGTGAATTTATCCATGTATGGATGATAAAGGACATGGTACATTAAAACGTACTAAGAAGAAATCATATGACTGGATGAAGCATATCATTGAAACAAATGGTGCTGCATTAGATGACTAGAATAGTGAATAATCACTATTCTTTTTTTGTATTCGCTTTCATACAATGACAAAGTCACTACAAAATGCTTATAGTCTTCGTGAATAAGTACAGTTATTTAACACCTAAAAATAGGCGTTATAGTATCGCGATTTACATGCATTTTAAAAAGATATGATATATACTAAAGAAAATGAATTATTCACACTTATACACATTATGCACAAAATAGAATAAAGAAATGAACAAAGTATTTATGTAATTTTGATTTAAAATATGCCTTGAAACATTGTAATCAAACAAATACATGATAAAATAGAAATGCAACCGTTTACAAGAAAGGGGGTTACACTATGAAAGCGTCTGAAGTATCCAAAAGACTTTCTAGTGGTGAAATGACTCCTCTATTAAGAGGAATTTACTCAGAAAATATAGATGAGCAGGTATTAAGATATAAAGAAGCTATACAATCGTTTATGGATTATTATGGAGATCAGGATATTATGATATTTAGTGTTCCTGGTAAATGTGAAATAGGTGGGAATCATACCGACCACCAGCATGGACGTGTTCTTGCATCCGCTATTCAATTAGATTCTATTGGTATAGTAGGTAAACAGGATCGTTATGTGAAGGTTATTTATGATGAACTAAATATTAATGAAATAGATACAGAAAATATAAAATATAATGAAGCCAAGAAAGGCACAATGGAATCATTGATCAATGGTGTATTATTTGGTTTAAACCAGAAGAATTATCATATCGGTGGTTTTAATGCTTTTATTCAATGTAATATTCCTAGAAATGTGGGTTTAGGTTCTAGTGCTAATTTTAATATTATGATTGGTACCATTATTAACTATTTATACAATGAAGGAAAAATTGAAAACAAATATCTTATCCAGATTGGGCGTTTTGCGACAAATACATTTTATTGTAAGCCAAGTGGTATGATGAATGAATGTGTCTGCTGTGTGGGTGGATTTATTAAAGTGGATTTTAAGGATTCTAATTCACCTGATATTTATAAGCTGAATACTGATTTCTCAAATTTTGATTATACTTTATGTTGTGTGAATTCTAATGTGTATAGATCAGATACTACTATGGATTATTATGCTGTTCCTAATGAAATGATCAAGGTGGCTAACTTCTTTAAGAAAGATGTCTTAAGAGATGTTTCTTATGATGAGTTCATGCAGAACTACCGTATGGTAAGAGCAAGAGTAGGGGATCGTCCTGCTTTAAGAGCACTTCATTTCTTTAAAGAAGAAGATCGTGTCTTAAAGCAGTCAGAAGCACTTGAAAAGGGAGATTTTGATACTTTCTTAAGATTAGTAAGAGAATCTGGAGATTCTACCTTTAAAGCATTACAGAATATTTATCAACAGGAAAGTACACGTCATCAAAATATTGGTACAGCTATTGTATTAAGCGAAAACTTTTTAGGTGAAAATGGTGTTGTAAAAGTGAATGGTGGTGGATTCTCAGGTACTATGCTTGCCTTTGTGAAAACAAGTGTCATTAATGATTATGCAGCTTATATGGATTCTATATTTGGTAAGGGTTCTTGTTATATTATTCATGCAAGAGAACAAGGCGCAATAAGATTACTCTAAAGCAGTGAAAACTGCTTTTTTTTATAATTCTTTGTGCTATAATATTACCGACATATGTCAGTAACTGGAGGAGCGTATGGCTAGACCAAAGAGATCAAGGACAATTACAGGATTTCCTGAATACAATATGTTTGTACCTGATGGTATCCCTCAAAAAGGCTATATAGAGCTTGAATTAGATGAATTTGAGGTCATCCGTCTTATAGACTATAAGTCCTATACACACGCCAAATGCGCTGATAAGATGAATATATCACGTACTACAGTCACTGAAATATATGCCAGAGCAAGAAAAAAGATAGCACGCAGTATTATGGAAGGCTATCCTTTAAGAATTGAAGGCAATGAATGTATAAAGAAAACAGGGTATCCTGTATTAAAGGTAAAAGGAGAACATATTATGAGAATTGCGGTAACTTATGAAAATGCATCAGTTTTTCCACACTTTGGAAAAACATCACAATTTAAATTATATGATGTAGAAAACAATGAAATCAAAGAATCACAGGTTGTTGGTACAGAAGGATTAGGCCATGGTGCTCTAGCAATCTTATTATCTAATATGAATGTAGATGTATTGATCTGTGGTGGTATTGGTAGAGGTGCTATTATGGCTTTAAGTGGGTCTAATATTAATGTCGTAGGTGGAGTGACAGGTGATTGTGATACTGCAGTAAAAGCTTATTTAGATGGTACACTTGTTCCTGAGTCAGAACCTACTTGTGGATGCAGTCATGATAGCTGTGAATGCCATGATGAATAATATTTGACAAACAAATAAAACGAGAATAAAATCAAAACTGTTGAATGCTCGGATGGTGGAATGGTAGACACGCCAGTTTCAGGTACTGGTGGTTTATGCCGTGTGGGTTCAAGTCCCATTCCGAGCACCAATAGTTGTTAACGTGGGTAACCACGTTTTTTTTTGTGCATTAAAAAAGACTATGAATAATGATATGATGACCTCCCAGTAGACAGTGCAAATAATTAAAAGCACTGTTTGCTGAGGAGGTTTTCTTATGGGAAGAAAAAGTAAGTTTTCAAAAGAACAAAAAATTGAAATATGTAGAAGATACTTAGATGGCAGTGAATCAGT
>NZ_JACRWG010000104.1:0-3430 GCF_014306455.1 Catenibacterium faecis | reverse complement strand
ACCTCCTTATGTGGACAAAGATATTATGCCGAGTTAATTTAGATAACCCTTTAATAATCAGAAGGTTTTCTTTGTTTTCTCGGCATAATAATATTATTTAAAGCTGTTTAGGAAGTCTAATAAATCTTGATCCTTACTCCAATCAACATAATTTTCTTCAATTAATTTCGGTGCCAAATTATTTATGGCTTCATTTTTCTTTCTTGAATCTGCTCTGGCATAAATCATAGTTGTTGAAATATCTTCATGCCCCAGAAAATCTCGAATATAGACAATAGGAATATCAACTGCAAGCATGTGCATTGCTTTACTATGTCTAAACATATGGGGATGAACTTTTGATGGAAAACTAGGATCATTGTTTTTTAAGATTGTTGCATATTTCTGAACTATATATTCTATCCCATCTCTACTCATCTGTTGATTATTTTTATTCTTAATCAAATACTCATTTTTCAATTTAATATCTGAAAAAAATTTAGATATGTACACTTCTAATATCTGATTCATATTCTTAGAAATAGGGACTATGCGTATTTTTGAACCTTTACCATGCAGTTTAACTGTAGGATTATTACCTAAATTGATATCTTCAATTTTTAAATCACATAATTCCTGTACTCTTGCACCTGTATCATATAATAAGCACATGATGATACGATGTCTAATTCCTGTAGATGTATCTGTAGGCGGAAGATTTATCAAGTTATTCATTTGTTCTTCAGTTAGATAATCAACTTGTCTAGTAGTAGTTTTTAATGACTTAACTGATAAGACAGTTTGTAAATAAGCCAGATTTTCAACACTTTCATACTGTGCAAAATTTATAAATGATTTAATCCCTGCTAATCTATGGTTGATAGTAACAGGTGAATTTCCACGATTTTCCAACCACTCAATAAATTCAAGAATAAGTTCTCTATTAATCTGGTGCATCTTAAATTTATTGATGTTCATACTTTTGTGATCTCTTAGAAAGAGAATAAATAATTTCAAAGAATCCTTATAGCTGCTTATAGTATTTTTTGAACAGTTTCGATGAAGAGGAAGATATTCAGTTAAAAACTTGGTTACGAGAACTGCGAAATCAGTTGCTGTCATGTTCTTCAATCGTTTCAATTATATTAGGATAGGAACTTTCAAGCTTTAACTGAATCATCGGAAAAAGTGTAGCTGTCAATTTAAGATAATAGGCTGTTTCATCAAAACTTTCATGACCTAACATTGTTTTCATATATGGCAGATATACCAATAGATTCTTTTCCTCATATACCCATTTCTTTAATAAGTTGACACAATAAGTATGACGAAAGTCATGGACTCGTGGGCCACGTCCATTATGCGATATTCCGGCCTTATCAAGATATCTTCTGAAATTATTGTATACACACTGAAGTGTTAGTGGTTTGCCAGGTAATTTCATAAAGAAATATTCTGATTCATCAGAATCAATATGAATAGTTGATTTTAATTCCTTACATTTTTTTACTAATACAGGATGAATTGGAATTATTCTATCTTTATTATTCTTTCCACTTTTAACTATAAAGTAGCCTTCATCCAAATGAAAGTCCTCAATTTTAGCCAGTCTTAGCTCAGATACACGCAACCCGCTTGTATATAGTATTCTAAAGAATATAGGCATAATAATATGGCGATATGGACATTCAGAAGGAACTGATTGACTCTTATCAACGGCTTTAAAAAATCTTCTTAATTCATCATCGGTGTAGATATGTGCATTATATTTTTGGGGTTTTCTTATCAATCCTTTTGGAGGAACATATACATCAAATCCTAATTCTAATAAATATGAGCATAGTACTCTCATCATTGATATTCTACTTTTTTGATTTGCTTGTGTTTCATACGTCTTTCTTAGACACCATTCATCAACTACTGATTTAGTAATCACTTTTTCTTGTATGTTTTTACCTGCAAGATACTTATCTATTCTTTTTAATGCGAATTCTTCTGTTACGTATTTAAATCCTTGGGCTCTCTTTAAATTGATCAGATCTTGAATTTCATTTTTGAAAATACTATCGAATATCAATGTATTCATCGTCAAACGTCAAATCCAAAACACATTCTTTTAATTTATCAAGATCTGTCTTTAAATAAATAGAAGTTATATCAGTACTAGAATGTCCAAGAATTGATGTGATGACTGGTAATTCGACTCCTGCATCGAGAAGCATAGAAGCTGATGTATGTCTTAGAGAATGAAAGCCCCTGTGACAGTTTTTGTTTAATGGAATCTTCGCCTTTTTCATATAAAAATGAATTCTATCTGACAAATGGTTTTCATCACTTAAACTACCAAAAGGTGGCATATGCTTTAGAAATATAAATTTGGATTCGTAATATTTAGGTCTTCCATTCTTTATATAATCTATTACTGCCCATCCAACTGCATCAGGGATAGGCAATGTTAATGGTTTTTTTGTCTTATGTTGAATGATGCTCAGCTTTTTTTCTTCCCAGTTAAAATTATCAAATTTTAAGTTCTTAATGTCAGAAATACGTAACCCTAAAATACAAGCTAACACTATCATTGCGTAATCCCTTTTTCCAATAGGACTGCTTCTATCAATAGCCTGTAATAATTTTTTGATTTCATCTTCAGTCCATACCGATGGTATCTTAGTCGATTTTGATATAGCTGGCATATGAATAAGAGAAGCAACATCACTTTCTAGCACATTTTCTTCATTTAAATATCTTAAAAAATATCGTAATCCACAGATATGTTGTTCAATCGTTTTAAAAGACATACCAGTAAAAGTTCTTATATAATCATTACATATGGATAAATCAATGTAACTAACATCAGTTATTCCTTTTTGATTAAGATAGTCAAGAAATATTAGAGAAATTCTAATATAATGCTTTTTGGTGGACTTCGACAACTCGGTGTGATCTAGATAATCATTAAAACGAATATGAATATTTAAATAATCACCCTCTAATCTGATTGGATTCTTAGATGCATGATATCGTCTAGTAAGTACACCATGAAGCTTATAATCCTGTAAGATTTGAATCGATCTAATCAACTGCAACTGTTGATCTTTTAATTTGGATTCTTCAAAAGATGAAACAATACCATGAATCTTTTCTAAAAAGATTAAACCTTTATCAATAGAAAAAACATCATCCCCATATTCTGATAAAAGAAAATCATTTAGTTTTTTCCATTCTCTTTTATAAAAGTTTATGGTGGTTGGACTATAGTTATTGTCTACTAATAATTTTGTCAATCCACTACAAATTAGTTCTAATCTCATAATCATCACGCTCCTTTAAATAGAACTATAATTCTATTTAAAGTGTGATGCATTATGCCGAGAAAATAAAGAAAACCTTATGATTATTAAAGGATATTTCAAATTAACTCGGCATAATATCTTTGTCCGCATAAGGAGGT
>NZ_JACRWG010000103.1:0-3529 GCF_014306455.1 Catenibacterium faecis | reverse complement strand
CAGTACAACAAATAACAACGAAATTATACACCTAAACCACCCTGAAAAAAAGCACTTTTTCTTCAGGGGTTTTCAGCATGCAATAAAAACTATGAAAAATTACTGATTATTTTTTTGAATTTTTACTTGATTTCTATTATCCAATTTTTTTATTAGTCATATTTATGGATTCCTTTCTTTGAACAATTATTGATCTAATCTATATATGTCAGAAAATGTCTCAGAAAAGTGATTTTGAACATCCATTTTGGAAATCAATCGTTACATACATCATAACCAATAAAGCCGATGTAATTTATAATAATTCTCCCATAATTTCTTCCATACGTCTGAATATTAGTTCTCGTGTATGAGATGATACTGATGAATACTTTGACATTAATTGAAAATAATTAATCATATAAAGCGATGCAAAGGCTACAGCATCCACTTCCGCTGGCTGGTCGTCAAAATTATCAAGGCCAATTTCCTCAGCCGATTTGAAGTCATAGTGTTCGGCATTGGTTAGGAACTGCCATCTGACGCGTAAATTATGTGCAACATAGAACAAGAACTCTGAATCCGGTTCATCGGTCGCAGGAATAAAAAACTTCTCTCCTGTAAATTGTTCTTTTCGAGTATCAGTACAAATACAAGAAAAATCATGCGTTATCTTCGGGATATCAATCCCTAAAACAAAACAGACGTCTGTAATAAAGTTACTAACAAAATCTTTAACCATTGGTTAATCCTCCCTTTTCGATTGAGTGTAATCTGTAAAATTTATTTTCTACACTATATATATGTCAGAATTTAAACTACAAATAAAAATTACATACAGCTATTTTTTAGTATGTATTGCGCACTATGAAGATCGGTCATTTTTTAATCATAACCCGAAGCCGCTTCGCGGTGCCTTCATGAGATGAAAAGTTCGCCGTTGTACACTCATCCAGGATACCCAGACCGTCCCCCGTCAGCAGCCCGGCATTTTAATCCTAAAGAAGGCACACTTCAACCAAAAACAGCTACAGCCTCCTCATAAATTTTGTTTGCAAAACAATGCCTATGACGGCTTTTGTATCAGCATGTATGCTGGCAAATCGTCTGATGACAGTAAATGGTAATACGATTTTTTAGCATTTTATATTTCTAATCGCCATACCCAGAGCGTTGTTAACAAGTGTGCTTTGTGTTCACGCCTTACGGCGTGGCTTTCAGGAGGGTAAAACCAAGCTGTTGAAGTACTAAGAGAGCGTTTAAGTATTTTAGCTTAACGGTTCATAAAACACCTTATAAACGATTCTTGAAAGCAAATTTACTTGAAGTAAGCAGTATACTACACCGTTGCAGATAGAACATAACGTACGCATTTTGATAGTAACGTTTATTCAATAAGGTTATATACAACCGCTTTAGCAGTTCTTATAGATACGTACACAAAAAAGCAGTAGTCCCACCATCTAAAACAGAGAAGACAACTTTAAACACAAAAAGCTTATTTCAAACTTATGAAGTCCGAGAACTGTTTACAAAGTTTGAATAATCACTTTCTAGAACACTAAAGCTTCATCACGCTAATTAAGAACCGTGAATCAAATAATGCTTACATTTAAGAAAAGTACACGTACCTTGTATGGCAGAACATACTGTTATACCGCTTCACTTTGCCTATAGCGATAACTGACCACATAGCCTTTAAAGCTATTCTCAAATTGTTCAAATAAAAAGCCGTTCTTTTCCAACGTCGAATAACAACAGCTTCCCATTTCATCTTTCCTGAAGGCTTTTTAATATTTCAAAAAAAGAAATGTACCTGTCCCCACAAGTAATGCTAGTAATAACCAGTGCAACTAATTTTTACCGAAAGCGCTACAATGGATCAAAATAAGTAGTGTTCCCATACCCACTATCCCAGTGTCCTAGCACTGGATAAATCAAAATCAACAATATATATATATTGTTTCTTTGAGTGAGAAAAATAACGTGACATTTTACAATTTACACGCTAAAAATCGCACGGAATTTTCAGTTGTAAGAAATAGTAGATAATCATTAAAATACATGATTCGTAAAAATAACCCCTTAGTTATACTAAGAGGCTATTCGTATTTACTATTTTAATAATCAGCTCCTAATTTCTTAAGTGCTTCTTCTAATGCTTCGTCACCTTCATCAATTTCGATAATTCCATTATCAGCATCAAGTTCTTCACCATAAAAACTATTTTCCATAGCTGCTTTCTTTTCATCAGCTACTCTTGCGTACATTTCGTTAATCATTACTTCCTCTTCCTCGCTACAGTCACGTTTCCACTCTTCAATCCAACGATATTTGTAAAACTGCTCGTCCACATCCCCCTTACTAAAAAGAGTATGCGTGCTCTTATCATAATCAACAACAAAAGGATTCTTAATACGAATACTACCATCAACACGGTTTTTTGAGATCAGAACCATTCTATAATTTGATTCGCAGTTTTTTGAATCACGTTTCCAATTGATGATACATGACAGAGAGTTTTTAATATCAGCACTTCCTGAAATGTTATCATTAATGTTTTCTGGGGCCGAACCACTCTGTTCTTTTCTCGAGTGTGCTACTAACACGATAGCAAGATTTCCGAGATTCTTTGCAAGACAAGCTAAATCTTTACAGACTTTACTTTGTCGGCTATATGTATCGTTATCTCCTTTGACTGAACTCTGAAGAACCATAAGATTATCTAACACTACCAAACCTACTTCATCATGAGAACAATTACTAGAACGAAGTTTATTGGAAAAATCAATAATTTTCTTTTTGATATCTTCAAAATCCAAGCCGTCGGTTGTAGAATTATCCAAATTCCATAGATAACCGCTTAACCACAATCTAATTTTTTCTTCACACAAATGGTGCACATCTGTATATGGTTTTCCGGACTCATCTGTATATGTGGTGAGAGCATACCTTCCTCCAGCCATATGTACAGCCTTATCCATCACAGCTCCATCACCATCCTCGCCTAGAAGATACATGGATGGAATATCCTTCTCAGCCGCTTTAATCATGATTTTAATTAAGAATGTAGTTTTACCCGTGTTTTCAGGTGATGTAATTCCAGTGGTATGTCCTACCCAGATTCCACCCTCAGGGTATCCTCCACCCAAAAATGCATCGACTTCTCTGATGCCAGTTGGAATTTTAACTAACGTTCTAATGTTAATACGTTTTTCCCCTGTTGGATTTTTGCAAAAATCACTTAAATCAACTTTACTCATGTTATTTATCCTCCTTATTTGATTTTTTTGTCTTTTCAATATATTCATCGAGATTCACGCAACCACGCAATTTTCCCTCAACAATCTTGATGTAATTTTCATGTTCGAAACTAACAGGTTCCTGCTTCAAAAGCCAATCAACATCCATTCCATTACTACCCATTTCATTGTTAAACCGCAAACTCTACCCATCTGATAACTGCAAATTATATTACCCTATATAATAATGTATTCTTATAGCGACCGCAGTTTATTTCAATCAATAAATCATAGATAAAGAAAAGATG
>NZ_JACRWG010000102.1:0-3560 GCF_014306455.1 Catenibacterium faecis | reverse complement strand
TTCTGTAAATCAATCCAGAAGAGTTCTTTGAATTCTTCTGAATAGGTTATGCTTTTGATAGATACTTTCTTTACATATGGATTCTTTTCGAGTTCCTTTACTTGTTCATCACTAAAATAGTTTACTCCCATAATAACACCACCATTCTATAATCATTATACTACGCAAAATAAAAACCCTGTAAAACAGGGTCACGAAATAAATATCCTTTTTTATCGTGTCCTTTTTACAGGGGCCATTTTAACGAAATAAATATCCTTTTTTTATCGTGTCCTTTTTACAGGGTCCATTTTAAACATCCAGTAACCCTTTTATGATATTTGACTTATTTACCCCAAGGCAACAAATTTGAAATAAACTCTTGAAGTTCTTTAATGCTAAATAGCCATGAACCAATAACTACTATAGCAATTATCAAGCAAATCCAATTCAATTTTTCTATTTTAAATAATTTTGCATCCTTATCATTGATTGTAAAGATGAACTTAACCAAAATATAAATAGTATTGATTAGAACAAACGCCAAAAAATCAATAGTCAATAACAGCCTATATATACTAGCTGCGGAGATGCTTTGTAAGACAGATGTAGAAAATGTAATTCCACCAACAAACGCTAAGACTATAGAAGCAAATATACCAAGTATAGATATATACTCCCTTTCTACGCCCTTCACCTGTTGTTGCAATTTAACTTTCGCATCTTCAATACTAGCTGCAAAAATATTATTTGCATTTTCTATTTGACTTATCGCCAATTGAAAATGATCATAAATTTTAACAATTATTTTTTTAGTATCTGCACCAACATGATTTTTCTCATCCAATGAATAGAGTAGTAACTTCTCAACATTCGTCGCAAAGATTCCTCTTTTTTCCATTTCTAAAGAATAAATATAGTTACTAATTTCTGAATATAGAATTCTTTCTAATTTATCTGGCGACTCTATATAAGCATTGATATTCCTAACTATCACCTTTGGATCATATTTTCGTGACTCCATTGATAATGCCTTACAAATACAATTCATTTCTCTCTTAGTATAATTATATTTTGACGAATTTTCGATTACAAAAGGCTTTTTATCTTCAGTGCGCAATAATTTTTCTAAATCATCATTAGGCATTAAAATACTCCTTTATCGCATCCAGTGTAATCTCATTATTTCTATATGGAGCATAAGCATTCATCCAAGGAGACTGCCTATGTGTTAACGCAACAAGATCAGTTGCTGAATAATCTGAAAACTTATCTACAACTTTATTAATACGATTTTTATCTTCATCAGTAATAACATCATCATTAAATTTTACTCTTTCAGTATTCCAAATATTGTCCGTATCAAATAAAATATAAGACTCTATTGTTGGTATATCTCCACTACCATATTGCTTATACTCATGATATGCAGCAGGAACAACTGGGCCAAAATTCCATGCTTCGATTTTATCATCAAAACAAGGTGCATTTTTTGTTTTGTCAATTAGAAAATAAGCCTGAATAAAATAAAGAACCTTTTGTAGTTTTAAATTAGAAATACCATACTCTTTTTCATTGCTATAATTAATCACATGACGACATACTTCTAAAACATCATAACCCATATATAACATCCTCCTTCCTTTGTCTGTATATATTAACATTTTCCTGCTTTTTTGTACATTTATTTATATTTTCATGTACTTATATTACATACTTCCAATACTTTTTTTCCATATTTTTATCCCAACACATATTTTTTACTTCATTCATGCATTTAAACAGTTTAATTTTCTTTGCAACCGAAAATGGTTGCTTATTATGCATAAATCTCCTATAAATCGAATAGCTAATTCCTGCTTAAGTAGACCAAAGAATGATTTGAATGAACTACCTAGTTCCTTCAGTATCTGCTGTGCCATATCATAATTAAACGTACTATAGTTATCAGACGTCTTCAGAAGTGCATAGTTCTTCTAATAGTTAAGATACTTGCCTTCTGCAAAGTAGTGCTGTCTGATGTTATAGATTGCCTGCTTAGTAAGTTTTTTCGCTATAAGAAATAATTTCCTGATAGAACGATAGTCTTCCTTGAACAGATGCTTCGCCTGCTGCCTAATCGTAAAATACATATATTGAGCTTCCTATATGTATTATACCATTCCTTACTCAAGAATTTCTCAATCAAATGCATTAATGGCATTCATCCCCACCTATATTCTTTATATTGAGGCAGGGATCAAGTTTTTTATATATAAAAGAGCGCTCACGCGCTCTAATCTGGAATTCTATTATATCTCTTTCCATTTACTTCAAGTTCATCATTGTTTATTCTATTAAGGTGAATAGTCTGATCAATCTCTTTTGATTTATAATCATTCGTACTTTCATAATCATAAGTCTGACAATAGAATTTTACATCGTTATTTGTTCGACTTCCTACATATACGCATTTATAAGATGATTTTCTATCCTCATCCCTATTTGTTTCAAAGAATGCTACATCATCACCACGTATATCAAAATAATTTCCTTCTAGGTCTCCTTCTATCTTCCATATTCCATCATATACATGGTTAATATCATAATTTACTTTTGCATAGATACCACCACCAAGTAGAATAACACATACGACAATGAGTGAAACAAATACTTTTTATTCTTCTTGAATGCATGGCAGAATGCCATAAATGTACTTTTGATAGATTCTTCGTCTTCAGGATCTTCTATTTTTGGTTCATGTAACATCTTACCCTGAGTAGTAAGTATCACTCCTATACCATTTATTACTTTTCCAAATACCCATACAAGAATCATTAAGAATACGAAAATGACTGCGTAATAGATTTTTCTACTTAGTAAATAATTATTTCCTAGATAAAAATACAAAAGAAATGCATTCACTAATATACCTATTAGCGTAAAAATCTTTGATAATGCTTTAAGTTCCCTTCCTAATCTATAGTGCATAATTAATCTCCCTTCATTATTCGATTAACATGTATTATATCATACGATATTTACAAAAAGCCTCTATCTTCACAAGATGCTCAATACTTACATCTATATTCACAATCTATATAATTAGAAAATCCTTACATTGTATTGACACAAAAAAAACGTTAACCAGAAAGTTAGCAACCAGAATATTATTCTAGATTCTAGAAGATATTCACCATGTATAATTTAACTTTTTTGCTAATATGTTACGATGTAGATAAAGAAAAGGTCGGTATGGAGATTTCAAAAAAACATGTCCATCGGTCTGAGCAGAGACCTAAAACCTGCATCCATTATAGAGAGAACTCCACAGAGTTCCTTTTTTATTGAAAAAAAGTTCTTTCAATCGAAAGAACTAAAATGTATGTTGGTTTATTTACTGTTTTAACATAAATCATTTATGCTATTTTGATAAATATTTATGTTATTTTTCATTTATTTATCTTATTTAATGATTTTACAGATAGTGTAAAATATTTTGTGTAAATTATGATTTTTCAATTATAGAAAATGGACATATTTCCTAGTAAAATTAAGTCGACCAAAACATTAATCTAAGGAGATATGCCCATGAATTATTT
>NZ_JACRWG010000101.1:0-3594 GCF_014306455.1 Catenibacterium faecis | reverse complement strand
CCTCGAGGATCTGGCGGCGATAGCATGATGGACACACCCGTTCCCATCCCGAACACGGAAGTTAAGCATCATAACGGCGACGATAGTGTGAAGACGCGACAATAGCAAGCTGCCAGGTCCTTTTTTTATGCCTTCCTTATGGAAGGTTTTTTAGTACAAAAAAACATCTATCTTGCGATAGATGTCTTCTCGTTAATAAACTTGAATACTTTATTCCAATAAGCGTCTGGATTCATATATAAGCTATTGGCATGTGTTGCGCCTTTGACACTATATAATTCCTTCTCACAATTTGCAGCCTTATATACTTCTAATCCCATTGAATAAGGCACAAAATCATCCTTTGTACCATGAATAAACATCATTGGTTTATTACATTTCTTGACTGCTTCTAAACTACTTGCTTTTTTAAAATCATAACCTGCTTCAATATTCGACATCATATTTGAAATATCCATCACTGGAAATGGTGGTAAACCAAATCTTTTATTTAATTCACTAGAGAATATATCATATACACTTGTATAACCACAATCTTCTACATAACCTACTACATTCTTTGGATGATCTCCTGACAACATCATTGTAGTAGCACCACCCATGGATACACCATGTACTATAATCTTTGCTTTTGGATCTTTATTCAAAATCCAATTAATCCAAACCTTCATATCATTCTTATCAAGATAACCCATTCCAATATGATTCCCTTCACTCTTACCAGAAGCACGATCATCAGGTAATAATACATTATAACCATGATCATAATAAGTACATCCAAAAGGCATCATATTTCTATTATCCACTTTATAACCATGAATAATGAGAGCCCATTTATGTGAGTCTTGTGTTTTATAGTTACCAGATAGTTTTAACTTATCTTTACTTGTAATTGATGTTAAGGATGTTTCCTTATAGAAAGCATCTGCTTTCTTCATCTCATCCTCTTTATTCTTATTCATAATCAATTCATTACTATTTGAAGCATGTACAGTTGTCTTCACATTTCTTTCACTAGAATTACTTGCAGGAGACAAAGCATAATTCACAAAATAATGACCTACTCCAATACTTCCACATAGTAATATCAATACAATCAATCCTATAATCTTTTTCTTCATATATTCACCTCAGAATGTATTGTATACTAAAATTAGTTTGAAGTTAATAGTTTTAATATCAAACAAACAAAAATATATACAAATATCTCAAATATGTAAAAGTTATATTTCTTCTAAACTTTCTTAGAATTCTATGTTATAAATTTGTGGCGAAAAACCCACACGCTTGCGTGTGGGATGAAAGTCACATTTCACTTGATATATACTTAGAAAAATGATATATAATCTATGTATATTAAAGTATAGGAAGTAAACAGATCATTAGTAAAAGTAACTATGATATAAACACACATACAACAAAACAACCATCACTGTAATCAGAAAATCCTAATAATGCGGCACATATAGCGAACAATAATAACCATGCAGAACAGTGTAATCCTAATAATTCAGCATATCATTCAAGTTGTGGAAAACAGTAATGACACGAACTAAAAGTGACAATGTACAAATAAATATTTCAATTCCTGCTGGATGGAAAACAGAACGTGAAACCTTGCACGTATCTATTCTTCTGAGGAAGGAGAGAGTATCATATTTCTTGACTGCTGCGTAGAGGAATTCAGGAAAAATATCAATTAGGTGAACAAGACAGAGAGGAACAATATCATAGTACTTCGTATTGAAAATATCTGATACAGTATCACATCATCAGGTATTCTAAATTCATATTTCTGGTAATGTAGAGGAAATATTGAAACAGATATTACAGAAAAATCTATTACCACATTAAGGCTCTTGAAGTGAAGCCTGACCATATACATGTCTTTGTAGATGTACCACAAACTGCTGCTTTCTGTGATGTTGTAAGAACTTTTAAAGATATAAGTGCTATTGAACTATTCAAGGCATTTCCACAATTAATACAATCCTATGCAGGATGCGGTATTTTATGGTCTAAAGGATATTTTGTATCTACAGGAATTAAGATAATATTAAGGGGCAGAAAAATGATAACTGACGAAGAATACAAAAGGATTCTTAAACAATTTCATAAATTTTCTGACAGGCATATCCTGGCTGTAGAAACCGATATGCCTTATTCTGATGTGATTAAAGTAGTGGCTCTTTCTGATAAGATACGCAAAGCTGGGAATGAGCTTGTTGGTCTTATGAGAAAGAATTATAACCAGCTTATGCGTACAAAGAGATACCGTAAATTACTGTTTCTTTATGGTAATTCTAAAGATAAGAATAAACGAAAAACTTATGCCAAACAACTTAATGAAATGCAGAAAGCTTATAATATTACATGGGAATACTGCAGAACGTCCATGATTCCTATAGGCAAGAAATATGGTGTAGACGCGGTATTCGCGCTGACTAAAGCCGAAGATATATGGCGTGGTATTGAAAAATGCTTATATGGTAATGGTAATGCCATTCATTTCTCAAGATATGGAGAACTGCCTTGTATTCGTGCAAAGCAGATAAATCGTGGTATACCTATATCCGTTACAGATAATAAACTTCATTTCAAACTTGGCAGGATGGTATTTGGAATACAAACAAATGATAGATTTCAACAGGATGAAGTAGATGCGGTTTTATCATATCTTGCCGAATCTGAGATTTTGGATGACAGGGCTGTTAATACTCTTATTAAAGATGGCTATTGCATAGATACATACAGACCCTGCTATGCTACGCTTGTTCCCAGGATGATAAGAGGTAAATACAGAGTATATCTGCATCTTACTATCGAGGGTAAAGCAAAGCCAAAATATGATAAGCATGGCAATCCAAGACATAAGTTCGGCAAAGGTATTATAGGTGCTGATATAGGAACACAGACAGTTGCCTATACTTCCGATACAGAAGTAGGACTTAAGAATCTTTCAGAGCGTGGCAGCAGTATTCAGACTTCTGAGAGAAAAGAACGTCTGCTTTACCGTGCTATGGACAGGTCAAGACGTGAAACTAATCCGCAGAATTATAATGATGATGGTACTGTTAAAAAAGGTTGTAAGACATGGAGATATTCTAATCATTATAAGAAGCTGAAAACAAAGCACTCCGAATTATGTCGCATCAATGCCATAAACAGACAGCTTGCAATAAATGAAGACGCTAACCATTTAAGAAGTCTTGGAGATGTATTTATCACAGAACCTAAAAATGCAGGCAAACTTATGAGACGAGCCAAAGAAACTACGGTCAATAGTAAAGGCAAGTTTAATAGGAAAAAGCGTTTTGGCAGATCCATAAAGAATAGATGTCCTTCTGGGTTTCAAACTGCTGTAGAACAGAAATTCAAGGTATCAGGTGGTATATATATTGAAGTATCTAATGATTATAGAGCCTCACAGTACGACCATACTGTTGATGACTATATTAAAAAGAAACTATCTGAGCGAATGTATAAGCTGCAAGATGGTACTGAGGTACAAAGAGACTGGTATTCATCATTCCTATTATACTGTTACGACTACAGAACTAAAAATATCGATAAAAACAAATGCATTTCTGAATT
>NZ_JACRWG010000100.1:0-3647 GCF_014306455.1 Catenibacterium faecis | reverse complement strand
ATTGTCTCCAATATCATGATAGTACAAAAAGACCACCCATGAGGTGGTGCAGTTGTGTATATTCTGATTTTTAGACTAGTGGTGCAGTTGGTGATATAGGTGGTGCACTTTATGCGATTGACGGTGCTGTTCCTTGCGAATAATCACAAACATCAGATTATTATGGGAGGAATATGCAGAAGACTGTAGAAATAGTAAATTCCCAATCTATTAGTACAGTTACTTCTGTGAAAAGCATCGTGATTATGTAAAGAAAAATAATCTCACAATGCATATCACACATAAGCCAGGGGATAAAATGATGATTGATTTGTTATGAGAATCTTTGCATAACAAGTCTACTTCAGTACGAATACCTGGCTTATGCTGGATATGGTTGGTATAGTTGTGATTCTGAACATGTTCTTTGTATCCTTTGCAGAACTTTGAATAGCTCACGGGATACTTCACTTCATTTATCTTGATACAGTATTCATTCCACAACAGCTTCAGAGTGACTCCAGGTTTAGATAATTCATTATGAATATATTCATAATTTATAGGGGCATAGATGTCTTCACTTTCATAAAGATTAGGGAAGAACAGCTTTCCTAATTCCGTATCTGAATAACACTCTAATTTTGCAGTATCAAATTCTAATTCCTCCTTTCTTCGTTTTACTTTCGATGAGGTGTGCTTGCTTATGTGATATTGCTTTGAAATGGTATTAAGAGAAGTACTCTGATCCATTAGCTGCAGGCACATTCTCAGATTGAATTTTACAGCCATAATTTTAAGGATCCATCATTTGTCTCTGTTGATCAGAGCACACTTGATAAACAGAACATAATTATAACTAAAGGTGATGTTCGTATAGAATTTCCTTGTGATACAGATATAGGAACTGTAACCAACATCATAGGTGCACTATTATGTTAGGTGATATCTCCAGGGCTGAGCATATCTATATAGCTGTAGGCTATACAAATATGCGGAAACAGAGGTTGGAATAAAGGACTATTAAATCTAAAATGAATTAATAGTCCTTTTTAGTTACACTATATAATTTGGTAATTACGATGAATCATTTTCTTATGACTAATTTGAGTCGCTTATGACACATTTGTAGTATTTTTTGTTATTAATATTAAAATCATAAATGTCTAGACGAAAAAATCAATTGGAGGGTTAAGGTAATGAGAAGATGGTATTTTACATCAGAAAGTGTTACATTAGAACATCGAAATAAGATGTGTGATTTTATTGATTATTATGGCGTGGCTGATCAATAATTCCGATTTAGCCTGATCATTAATTCCGATACGCTTGACTAGGTAATACTTATGGTATCCGCAATGATCATATGAGAATCCATCAGGCCATTCTATGGATTTGAATAATTCAATACAGTTATTGATGTTATTAGAATAGTTCTGAGTGAACTCACATAGAGAAGCTTTCTTTGGCTTTAATAGTTTGTTTGACATGTAATTATATCTCCATCTGATTTCTGATCTAATTATAGAACAGATGGAAAAGCTATGTGTCCGATTCAGCTTCATGAACGTCGATTAAGCGGTGCTTATGATATTTAATTTTCATTAACCTGTGGTTTGTGTGTTTTCAAATTGATATATCGTTTAATACAAAAAAGAGTGCTAAAACTGCTAAAAAAAATCAATACAAATCAGGTTGTGTGGGAAAATATCTCTTCCACAAAAAAATTTAGATTGTTGAAATATGGAAAGAAAGGAATGTGAGAGTAATATGAAAAAGAAGATAATATTTGTTTCAGATATTGATGGTACATTGATATCTGATGGTAATGAATTATCGAAAACTTCAAAAAGAATTTTGAAAGAATTATATAGTAAAGGAATTCAGATTTGTTTTGCAACAGGCCGTGATTATAAGAAGTTGAACGATGTTTTAGGAGATATTGAATTTAAATATAGTGCTATTTGTTGTAATGGTTCAGAAATATATGATGAAGAGAGTAATGTACTAAATAAAAATTATTTGGATAATGAGAAATGTGAAACGATTATACAATATTTAGAAAAATTAGATGTTTTATATATGTTGTATACTGATAAAGGAAATGTTGTTCGAGGTACAAAAGACAGAAATACTAGATTATTAAAATTGGGTGAAACAAAGCAGGGCTCTTTTGAAGATATAGTAGAAGAAGCAAAAATATACTATAAATTAATTTATGCAAATTCAAGAGAAATTTTTAATATTGAGAGTTCTGGATTAAATATTCTAAAAATTGAAATTATAGATTCGGATGTTTATAAATTAACAAAAATGAAACAAGCTTTAGAAAATATCCGTGATATATCAATAACAACATCGTTTAAATATAATTTAGAAATTCAACCTTTAAAAACAGATAAGGGTAGTGCATTGAAAAATTTAATTGATGATGGATATATTATTATTGCTGCAGGTGATGGTGAGAATGACTTATCTTTGTTTAAAATGGCAGACTGTACAATAGTTCCACAAAAAAGAGATACTATTTTAGATCAGTATGACAACATAATTACATGTAATCCAGAAGAAATTTTAAGAACAGTAGAGGAGAAGGCAGAAGAATATGGCTACTAAATTAACTTCAGTTAAGAAAATGTATTTAGTAAATTTTTTTATAAGTATATCATTATATTTTCCTGTAGAAGTTGCTTATTTAAATAGTCTTGGTTTTTCTAGTATGCAAATTACAGTCATCAACTTATGTTTGCCATTATTTATAGGAATACTAGAAATTCCAACAGGACATCTTGGTGATCTAATTTCTAGAAAAAAAGTTATGTTGTATTCAATACTTGCCTTTGTTATTTCATTATTGATTTTAATTATATTTAGAAATTTTTACATGATTTTAATTGCTTATTTTTTGGAAGGATTGGGATGGAGTCTTGCTTCCGGAAATAATGAATCTTTACTTAAAGACATTGTAAATGCTGATGTTAATAAATTTAATAAATCATTATCAAAATTTTACGAATTTTCTTTTCTAGCAACTTTGACATCAAGTATTCTGTTAGTTATAATAACAACTTTTTATGGAGAAAACTATACATTACTACTAATTGTTACTTTTATTATTCGATTATTTGCTCTAGTAATGGGATTAATGATCAAAGGAACTTCGACTAATAGAAAAGAAAGTATGAGTAATACATTAACAATAGGCAATGCTCTTAAGGCTTTTTTGCAAAGTTCAGAGACAATTTCAATAGGTATATATGAAGGTATTGGACGATTCCAATTCTTTTTTCCAACAATATATCAAATTATCTTATTATTAAATGGTTTTCCCTTAAATTATATTGTTTATATTAATTTTGGATATGTAGTATTTCAATTTTTAGTTCAAAGATATAGCCAACATATTATAAAATGTTTTAAGCGACGTTCTCTATTAGTTATACTGCCTATATTACAATCGTTGTTGATGCTATCATTATTTAGTAAAAATATAATTATAATTGCAATTTCAATTATAATTATATATATGTGTATTCCATTAAAAACGCAAATTGATAGTGTCAAGAATCTTGTGTAAATTCTTATTTCCTGTAAATTAAGTTTTCAGTAGATAAGATTAGTTGTTATCTATTAATTTGGAAACCATTGATCACGACCAACTAAACCAAAAC
>NZ_JACRWG010000099.1:0-3715 GCF_014306455.1 Catenibacterium faecis | reverse complement strand
TTCCTCCAATGGATCATCCATGGAAAAAAGCCAGTTTTGCGAATTATGCTGCAAAACAAAAGCACCGCTGTGGTGCTAATGTTTGATTATTTTTGAGACATTATCAATTTCGGTTGACAGTATCCATTAATGCCCATATATGCACTCATGCATATCTAAAGTTTCCATATCAATTTTAACCTGCATTGTATAGTGATAAGACTTTGTGGTAATATCACAATCAATAAGATAATCCCTTCCATCATCGTCTACAGTATAACTAATAATACTCTCTTCTATTTCATAGGTATCACTAAGTAGTATGTCCTGATCAATTGTAGAACGCCAATGTCTTCTTAATAGTATTTCTATACGTCTTTGTTCATTCATCATTCTCTGATAGCGTGTTAATTCATATTGTCTTGTTACAAGCGTACAATAGCTGAATATACTTGTAAATAATATTAGAAAGATCACTAAAACTACTTGTAATATGCTTCCCCTATTCCTCGACATAATCTTCCTGCTTTCTATATAAATCACAGATCATATATGTATATTTCTGTTGTCCTCTCGTAATGGTCATATACATATATGCATCTTTTTCAAAGAAAATGACATCATCTATATCAGTTATTAATATTTCATACCCAGGTGTTTTAACAAGTCTTCTCTTATCAAAGATAATGGTATTCTCTTCACCTTTCTCATCATAATATCCAATATCTTCACTATATGTCTTAATCTTGGAAACAAGAAGATAATCAGCAAGCTGTTTAGCGCCTACCGCAATATCCTGATTATAACTCACTACAGGGACCTTTAAGACGCGTATGATAGAAGGTACATTCAAGACAATCATTAAACAAATACTTAAAGACAACAACATTTCTACGAGCGTAAAGCCTCTTTGAGTTTTGATTGGAGATCATCTCCTTCCTCTGCAATGCGTAATTCCTGTTTATTACTATTTTCTTGAACATATCTAAATCTAAGCTGTGCCTTATTCAATACAGTCAAAGATCCAACAAAATAAACCACGATCATCAAATAAATAGATAATGCGAAAAGTGACTCAATAAGTGTATTTCCTTTATGATTAAGTAACATAATAAGCACCACTTCCTAACTGAAACACAAACTTTCTTGTATGATGAGGTGTTTTTAAAACAAGAGTCTTGGCTATTTTAATACGTCCGTGATCATTATATGTAAATGTATGATTTGTAAGAAACTGATAGCCTTCCTCTAGATTTAACGTCTTATTTTCTTTCCCAATCAAATCAATGCGATGATTAGAGACTGATACCTTTACTGTATCTTTTTCTACTATAGCCATTGCTCTTGCTTCATCAAACATTGCTTTAATAAGCGCTATTTCTTCCTGTTCATTAATTGTGCGTGTATGCATAGTCATACAAAGTGATGATAGAAAGATTGTAATAGACAAAACAAATAACATCTCAACAACCGCAAATCCCTTCTTATACATAAGCTTGTCCATTTGATATATAAATAGATTTTCCATTTGGACATGTAGCCTGTTTTTGAGTGAGGTAAGGATTAGAACCAGATGTTAATTGAGAAATACTTGTAGGTAATTCATCATGTTCTATCTGATAAAGTATAATCTGTGAATTAACAACTTCCACCTGTGCTTCACATCCTTTGCCTTTTACTACATTATTCTTACTTGTAACATTAGGAATAACAAGTAATAAAATCACAAGAATAACAGAAATACAGAATATCATTTCGATTAAAGTAAAACCTGCTTTATTATTTTTCATAGAACCTCCTAAATATCTCCAATAACATTCATCATCGGTATTATAACTGCTACATAAATAGTGATGACGAAAAATGCGACAAACCCATAAACAATAGGTACAAAGAATTTAGTAAACTTGTTCACTGCATATGTAATCTGTTCCTGAGAAATATCTAAATAACCCCTCATTGAGCCTATTTCTTCAGGATTCTTTAAATACATCTTATACATAGATACAAAGAGATGATCAAAATAAGGAAAACCATCAATAATATTTTCTAACTGCTCTCCTTCCTTTAATCTTGTATAAATCTCATATAATACTATCTTAATATCACTCTGAGTCATATTCTCATTCAACATAGTTATAATTGTATTTGAATCAATGTGATCCTCTAATAATTCATTAAAATAAAGACAGAACTTAAATGTGAAATACTTTTGAATATACTTTTTCAAAAAAGGAACTTTAAGAAAACGCTCAATAATCCAATACTTCTTTTTCTTAAGTGCGATAAGGAAATAAACAAAAGAAACAATAAGTGCAACTAATATACCGATTATAAGAATAGGAATCAAACGAATAATAAAAAATAGAATACTAAAGCTCAAAGATGGATTCATTCCAAATGAACTAAATAACGATGTCACTTTTGGAAAGAGAATAAATGTCGCAAATAATGAGAAAAAAAGTAAAAACACAATTAAAATTAAAGGATAAGTCATCTGTGATGTTAATTTCTTTCTTATCGAAATTATTTCATTATAAATCTTTAAGCTATTCTTAATTGCATCAGAAATAGTAGAACGCATAGAAAAGAAGGTAAAGAATTCTATAAATAATCTAGGAAGATGTGGGTCTAATAAAGCGTTTGTTAAGTCTTCCCCATCATATATTTTCTGTAGTATTGTATCAATGCTGGGATGATTATTGATATCTTTACAAATAAGTAATGTTTCTTCTATGCCATAACCCTGCTCAAGTAAATTAGAAAGGTTTTCTAGAAACAATAGATCATTGTCCATTTAGTTCATCCTTAAACAAATATTGATCACAATGCTTCTCTTTAATAAGCATAAGTGCATTATCCTTAAATGATGGATAGCTGACAGTATGATCAAGAAAATATGTTTTAATTTGGTTCTTATTCATTGTTTCAGGAAGTATAATGACCTTTCTATTTTTTCTATCATATTTAATACGCTGAGTTACTACACCTATAAGTACATCCTCTAAATCCGTTTCATTAATACCTAAATTCAACATTCTCTTAATAACTAGTAAAGAATTACTCGCATGAATAGTAGATAATACCAGATGTCCTGTCAAAGCACATGTAATAGCCAATTTTGCTGTCTTCTCATCTCTTATTTCACCAATCATTATTACATCTGGATCATGTCTTAAAATCTGTTTCAATGAATTATAATAGTCTATTCCCATGCTTTCATTCATCTCTATCTGTAAACAATGTTCCTTTACTATTTCAATAGGATCCTCTAGCGTGACTACATTTCTTCCACCCATTTCAATAATCTTATCTAAAATCGCATATAAAGTTGTAGATTTACCTGAACCAGTTGCACCTGCCACTAAAAATAACCCTGACTTTTGATAACATACTTCATTAAGATAGAAAGTAAAATCATCTATTTCTGAGATCTCATTAATAGTAATGTTTTCGTGATTATTCAGTATTCTAATAACGATACTTTCAAAATCCATACCTGGCAAATAAGAGACACATAAGAAATAGATATGCTCATTAAGATAATAATGAAAAGCACCCGTTTGAGGAACCATCTTATAATTCACATTAATAAAAGACTTATATTTCAAATAATTCATGATTTTCTCCATTTCCCCGCGCCTTTGTTGCGCGGACACAAATATATAACCAAACTCAAATCCCCCAAAACTCTAGTGTGCATCTCGATATAATAGTATAATCAAAGAGAGGTGGT
>NZ_JACRWG010000098.1:0-3787 GCF_014306455.1 Catenibacterium faecis | reverse complement strand
ACTGATTCACTGCCATCTAAGTATCTTCTACATATTTCAATTTTTTGTTCTTTTGAAAACTTACTTTTTCTTCCCATAAGAAAACCTCCTCAGCAAACAGTGCTTTTAATTATTTGCACTGTCTACTGGGAGGTCATCATATCATTTTGCATCATAGCCTTTTTTTCTATGTTTCATATGTGTTTGTTGATATAATTATGCATATACAAAGGAGGACGTAATTATGATTATTGCGGTAGTGGTGATTGTATTAATCGTTTTATATGCAATCGCAACATACAATGGACTTGTTAAGTCTAAAAATAAGTGCCTTGCTGCATGGGCACAGATTGATGTTCAATTAAAAAGACGTGCAGATATGATTCCTAATATTGTAGAAACTGTAAAAGGTTATGCAAAGCATGAAAAGGAAACACTTGAAGGAGCTATTCGCGCAAGAAACAGTTATGTAACTGCTTCTACACCAGAAGAACAGCTTAAGAATGCTGGTGAATTAGAAAGATCATTAAGTCGTTTAATGATGCTTCAAGAAAGTTATCCTGATTTAAAGGCTAATACAAACTTCATGTCTTTACAGAATGATTTAAAGGAAACTGAAGATAAAATCAGTTATGCAAGACAGTTCTATAATGATGATGTTAAACAGTATGTGAATAAGTTAGAAATGTTCCCTTCTAATATCATTGCTTCAATGTTCCACTTTGAAAAGATGAACTTCTTTGAAGTGGATGAAGCATCTAAAGAAGTACCAAAGGTACAATTCTAATGAAACGCTTATTATCATTTCTTACAGTATTGTTGCTGTTGATGCCAACTGCAGTTGATGCATCAAGCACAAAAGTAAACAATATTGGCATTACCTGCCAAATTGATCAAAATGGTACAGCAACATTTGTAGAGAAATGGGATATGGATGTATCGGAAGGGACAGAAGGATACAAAATATTCAATGGTATGAATGATCAGCCTTTGACACTTATTGGTGTCACTGATGATCGTGGGGTAACATACAAAAATATCGGTACATGGGATTCTGATGTTTCTAGAGAATCTAAGATTAATAAATGTGGTCTGATTAAAGATGGTGGTCACTATGAGTTGTGCTTTGGTCTAGGTGATTATGGGACACGTTCTTATACAATGGTTTACCAGATTGAGCATTTTGTGAATCAGTATAAGGACCAGCAGGGTATTAACTATGCTTTTATAAGTGATATGTCATTAGATGTTGCAGATGTTACTATTCATGTATCAGGTATTACTCCCTATAGTAAAGAGAATGCAAAAATCTGGGCATTTGGTTATTCGGGTAGTGTGAATTTTGATAATGGTGGTGTTACTTTAAAAACAGACTCTTTGGGCAGTAATAAGATGCAGTTATTAATGGGTCTTGAAAGTAATTCTTATACATCACCTAATAAACGTCATGCAAGTGAAAAGTTTGAAGATGTTGTGAAGGATGCAAAAGAAGGATCTAGTTATTCTAGTGGTATGTCAAAAGCAGCGAAGATTATGATCTTTATCTTCATCATCTTTGTGATTGTAATGCTTATCTTTATTATAGCTGCTGTGATTGTATTCTCAGATTCAGGTGTTGTATTTGAGAATGGACATACAATCAAAGGTAAAGAAGTAACTCCATTTAGAGAAATTCCATGTAATAAAGATATATTCTTGTTCTATTATCTAGCTAAAAAGCTGGGTATTATAGGTGATGGTGAGAGTCGTGAAAACCTTGTATCTGGATTTATCTTGAAATGGGTACGTGATGGTATCATCACAATTAGAGAAAAGGAAAGCGGCGCAATCGTCAAGAAAAAGAATTATGATATGTATCTTGATGTAGATGCAAAGTTTGAGAACAAGCAGGAAACAGCACTTTATAAGATGTTTATTCTTGCGTCTAAAGAGGGTGTTCTTCAAACAAAAGCATTTCAGAAATGGTGCAGCAAACATTATAAGAAGATAGATGATTGGTTCACTAAAGTGGATAATGTCACAGAAGCTTCTATGAATAAGAATGGTTACGCGAAAACTAAAACTATTTATAAACGCTTCTTATTCTGGAATATTCCACATGATCGTACAGTATGGACAGACAAAGCGTATGATCAGTGTCTTTATGTATGGGGATTTAATAACTTCCTTGAGGATGAAGACAATATGAAAGAAAAAGCTGCCATTGAAGTTAAACTTTGGGATGAATATCTCATCTTTGCAGCAGTACTTGGTATTGCGGATCGTGTAGAAAAACAATTGAAGGTTGCGATTCCTCGTTATGAAGAAACAACAACTTACAATAATTTTCCAATTTACTACTATACACATACATTTGCACATAATAGTATGAGTGCAGCTTCTTCAGCTGCAAGTGCAGGACAAGGTGGTTCATCATCGTTTAGTGGTGGTGGAGGCGGCTTCTCCGGAGGAGGAGGCGGCGGTGTCCGTTAAAGGCAGGATTTTTTCCTGTCTTTTTTTCTTGTAGAAGAAAAATAGTTGTCTATAATGAGTGACAGGAGGAATTTATGAAGAAGCTATTTAGTATATTCTTATCGATGATACTTATCACGGGTTGTAGTACAACTTCTACACCGAAGAAAGAAGTATCAAACAATATCAAATCTCAAGTCACTTATATTAATGTAGGGCAGGGAGATTCAACACTTATTCAAAATAATAACCAAACAGTTCTTATTGATGCTGGACATGGTGATGGATACGAAAATGCCAGCTTGAATTATTTAAAGGAACACTATATTAATACACTTGATGCATTAATCTTAACGCATTGTGATGCGGATCATATAAATGATGCAAAGAATATTATTTATCAGTTAAATGTAAAAAAGATATATATGTCTAGTAGAACCTCTTCTTCTTATACATATATGAAACTATTAAATGCGATTAAAGAGAAGAAAAAGAAAATTACTGTGCCTAAGGTAGGAGATATCTTTCAGGTAGGTGCAGGCTCTATTGAATTTATTGGTGTAGGTGAAGGAGCACAGAACAATAATGATTCATCTTTATGTATGAGGTATGATGATGGTTATCATCGTTTTGTCTTTACTGGTGATGCTGCAGAATCAATGGAAAAGAAACTAAACAATGTACAATGTGATGTATTCCAAGCAGGTCATCATGGTTCAGCTTATTCAAACAGCGATAATCTGTTATCTAGAATGAAGGCGAGTTATGTTGTAGTGTCTTGTGGTAAAGACAATATGTATGGTCATCCTCATAGGGAAGCATTGCAGAGATTCTCTAGATATAATATGCAGGTTTATCGTACGGATGAATTAGGTACAATCCGTTGTGTTTCTAAGAAGAATAAATTGACCTTTAATAGTAAAGAAGAAATCACGACTACTCAAACAACACAATATATAGGATCTAGAAATACTAAGAAGTATCATACTGAAGATTGTCAGTATGTAAAAACGATTAGTGATAAGAATAAAGTTTACTTCAGTTCTTCACAGGAAGCACAAAATGAAGGCTATATTCCTTGTAAAGCATGCAATCCATAAAGCATGCTTTTTATAATATTCAGACATAAAAACAGGATATAAAATAAGAAAAATAATTTTTTTGAATTTTCTTCAAAAAACACTTTACAAACGTGCGAATATTGGGTATTATAGACAGGCAGTCCGCAAGACGGGCGCAGACAGAACATTGAAAACTGAACAGATACACGTCAGATTTATTTGAAAACATTTAATTGATGAGCTGAACATCAGCTCTTCACATATTCAGTGGAGAGTTTGATCCTGGCTCAGGATGA
>NZ_JACRWG010000097.1:0-3879 GCF_014306455.1 Catenibacterium faecis | reverse complement strand
AGATGCAAATCTTTATATTAAATATGATGGACTTGTTTAACGGATTCACTGGACTTTTCTAGCGTAATGGATGGACTTATTTTACCGTATGGAGTGGCCTTGCCACTCCGTAATATTCAATTGGAATGCAATTAACATCAAAACGAAAAGGTAAGGAATGCTACTCCTTACCTTTTCTAGTTATTTAGAGTGTACTTATCACTAGGCTGGTTATCGTTCACAATACCTTTCATAGTGTGAGAAAGAGGATTTACATGCTAATTTAAATAAAAAGAAAGGAGATAGCTTTCACTATCTCCTAGGTCCATCTACTATTGATATGGTTCCCTTTGATGTTATCTTAATGCTGTACCGAAATGTAATGCTATATATGCTAATTCATCTTCATTAAATGATTTATGATAATGTTCCTTAACTACATCATTTAAAATCATTGCACATTTATATTCTGTTTCATTTTCAGTTTTAATCTTGTCAGTTAATACATTATCATGGAGCTGTTCATCATTCTTTAAACGCTGAATTGCAGGATAGAAATGCATTGATAATCCCTGATAGAAATCATCATTCTTCTTTAAATTTAATCCTAAACGGTTATTGATTTCCTGTACGGCTTCTAAAGTAATGCTTTCAGTTTCCTGATCAATAATATCGCATTCACTAAAGAAGTCTAAATCTAATAATGTCATGTTTGATAAATACATCGCACAATAACAAATATCGTCTTCAGAAATTTTTACATCATATTTCTTAGATAAATCATAGATGATTAACTGTGAAATCTGATAAGTGTTGGCTTGTTTTAATTGTTCAATCTGAGATGAACTCATTTCGATATAAGATCCAGATAATTCTCTTGTAATTGATAAAGCAAGATGAATAGATAAGTTTTCAATAACTGTATCTGAGATATCCATTTTTGCTTCAGTCACATACTTCTTGATTGTCGCAAAGATTTCTGCTTTGCGTAATTTAAATTTTTCTTCTAATTCCATGACCATTTTTTTCACTACCTCTTTGTGCCCTTATCATATAGGAAAGAAAGCGGTTTGTCTATCTTTATTTTTAGATTTGTACATCAAAAGAGAGTAAATTTCACGAATTTATGAATCCGTTTACATACTTTGCACAAAAAGGTGTATTTCTTGTAAAACTATTTTCTCATAGTGAGATAAATAGTATCATATTCGCATTGTGTACCAAGTCTAAATGGGAATCCCCATGAACCATATCCAGCAGATACAAGAAGATAATGGTTCTTATAATGGGATAAACCATATGAATTCTGATAGTAATAATGAAGGATAATATTTCCTGGGAAAATCTGACCATTATGTGTATGACCAGATAATTGAAGATCAGTGAAATATGTATGATGATCAAATCTTTCAGGATTATGGTCTAGTGTAATAGTAGGTAAAGAAGTATCCATCCCCTCTATTACTTTATTGATATCATAGTGATCATGAGATGTCTTATCTGTAAAGCCGACAATATTAAAAGTATTATCTACAGTTTCATAAGTGTTCTTTAGAAAGTGTATGTTGTATTTTTCAAAGACAGTAAAGTCTGTATGTTTACCATAATATTCATGATTACCAGATATCCAGTATGTTCCATAAGTACTCTTCATATTCTTGAATTCTTGTAAAGAACGATTCATTAATGCATCGGGTGTATTTTCATCAAATACATCTCCTGCAAAACATACAAGATCATAATGCTTATTATTCACTGTTTTTACAAGTTTTCTTACCTGTCTCATATAAGTACCAGAACTTAAATGTAGATCACTGACTAAACAGATTTTCAATTGTGATACTGAAGATGTCTTAGGAACAGTGACATGATAGATGACTTCTTTCTTATTATAATGTGAATAGAAGCCAGAAATTGTAAGAGTAATCGCAATCATAGTTGCTACGATATTCCCAAAACGATATGGTTTTCGTTTCACAAATTTAAAGGAGAAACGATACAGATAAACACATATAAAAAGAATATAAATATACATAGTGAGAAATTGACACACTAGTATGAACATGGTAAAGATATGATTATATGGTTTAAAGTTAAATTTAAGTAATATACCGATTGTAGAAAGAATAGCCATGACAACCACAAATGTTTTAAAAATCAGGTGTTCATGTTTTAATAGCCATATAAAATATAATGCTGGTATAAGAATGAATATGATATATAATGCGATGTTTAGGATTTTAACCATTATGAAAAACCTCCTACATATATTGTATATCTTTTTTTGAGGAATAGTTATGAATATTTACCCTTTCGCTTTTGATGAAATATTTGATATAGATTTGACAGGTAAGTTTGTGGTCACTGGTTTATTTACTTCTATGAGAAGAAGTGATGTAGTTCACTATATTTATAGTCATGGAGGTACTGTATTAAGTGCCCCTACACGTGCTACTGATTATTTAATTGTCGGTGGAGAAAAAAGTAAAACATGGAAGTATGGTCAGTATGGCACTAAGATTAGAAAAGGTTTAGACTTAAGAGAGAAGGATGAAAAGATTTTGATTATCTCAGAAGAAGACTTCATGAGATGCATAGGAGGATAGAAAGATGTCTATTGATGTATGTATTAAACAGAAGGGTTTATTTAAAAAGACAATCCCATTGGATGTCATAGTCGGTGATGAATTAGCTTTTGGAATCAATGATGGTATGAGAATGGTGGGTGATGACCAGGAAGGTAATATGATCTTCTATAATCCAAATTCTATCGGAAGAGGTTTTCATATTTCATGGGATGAAGATGAAAAGAATGAATTAAACCTACGCTTACTCAATCCTACTACTACAGATGAAATGCGTTCTTTCTTTAACTGTCTAAGAAGAATTACTAGTTACTGGAAATGCAGCGTTACTATTGATGGTATAGAAGAAGATATAGATGAGTACTTATCACAGGAAGATGATCTTCTTGCTTTCAATCATCGTATTATTAAAGAAGTATCAGAAAAGATTGTGAATGGTGAAACAGATTCTCTTACGTTAATGAGTACAATGTGGCCATTAGTGATTGGTAAGGATGAAGCAGAACAGTTTATTCTTAATCCACATCTATTCTCTTCATGGATGCATGAACTTCAAAGTCATGACTATTATTATGCAAAACCACAATTTTTTAAGACAGATCAGGGTATTAAAGGCATCTATGCATTAACTGAAGACTGCCCTACTTTACTCCCTAATAAACCATGGGTACCTGTAGGGTATCAGAATCCTGAAACAGGTGAAAAGCTAGAATGTAATTATTATGAAATAGCTCTTTATTCTACAACAGAAGAAAGATCATTGGGTACGATTCCTTTTGAACGTATATTTACACTAGGACCAGATTATATCAACTATTATGATGGTAACACTGTACTTGTGAATAATCTCCCATTGGAAGTAATGAAAAGACTGTGATTAAAACACAGTCTGGATTAGAAACATATAAGTTATTGTACCTAGAAGAATAGAAAGTAATGTACTATGTTTCCATTTATGGATACATACTACTACTATAAGTGCTATGAGTTCTGGAATACCATAAGGGGCTTTTAGAACTGATACACTCTTTAAACAATACACCACTAACATCGGTATAATCGCATAAGGTAGTACTTTACCTAAATAGAGAATACTATCCGGTGTACGTTTACTAAATACAATAAATGGAAGAGCACGGATAAGAAGTGTGACTATTGCGGCAGTAAGAATAATAAGTATGGCATGCATTAGAGATTAATGTGGACCCCGTGTCAAGGACATTAAATAAAAAGGCGCTTAAAAATGATTAGAAATAAAGATATCCTCTAGGTGTAAATTAACCAGGAGGATATTTTTATGTGTAAACTATATAAA
>NZ_JACRWG010000096.1:0-3941 GCF_014306455.1 Catenibacterium faecis | reverse complement strand
AGATGCAAATCTTTATATTAAATATGATGGACTTGTTTAACGGATTCACTGGACTTTTCTAGCGTAATGGATGGACTTATTTTACCGTATGGAGTGGCCTTGCCACTCCGTAATATTCAATTTAAAAATGTTGAGAAACCAGAACTTATAAATCTGATCACAGACTTAATATATCTTAGAAATTGTTTATCACCTTTTTATATAAAATGTACTGATGAAGAATTTGAAACATTAAGAAAAAAATATTCTGTAGTTAAATGTGAGAAGGATTTTTCTGACATCTCTGAAAATTTGGAATTTTTTAGGACACAACTTGATTCATATGATCCAGACTTCATTTTCATTAAAAGAAGACGCAGATTAGCTGTTAAAAGTGAAGATGGTTACATAATAGATAGTGCTTATGTATATTCACCAATTGATAAAAGTTATAAACCTAAGGATTTAAGTTATAGTAAGTTTTTAACTGAGAATAGTATAAAAAGATTAATTGAAGTACCACTTCAAGAAAAGCTAAGTATCAAAAATAGTGGGAGTGCTTCTGAATTCAGTGAATCATCTTATTTCTATGATATTAGCAAATACAGTATGTTTAAAAGAAATTCTAAAGCAAAATACTTTACTGAATTTAGCGAATTTCACGAAGAGATTGAAAAATCACTAGGCAATATTAAGTATGATAAAAATACAATATGTGAATCATTAGATTTTATACATAAAAATAAAAATCCTGGTTATATAGTTTTTAAAAGTGATGAGATGAGAGCTAAAAATAAAGCTTTGATGTTTTATGAGGTTTGTAATTGCCTTTCTAATATATTACAACGTTTTATTTTCAGTTTTGAACTAAAATTATCAGATTATTTTTATGCGTGTGAATTTGAGAATACAGAAAGTGTTTCTATAGATTTTTTTAAGAAATTTAATTATTTTACAGTTATGTATGACTGGGATGAATTCAAGTATATTAAGAACAAACCAAAAAAAATCGATGTTTTAAATTCATTCATAACTTGCTATTTTCGTGATTCTATAGTCAAATTTAAGGCTGAGAAAGAGGCAAGACTAGTAAAAGAGGAAGCAAAAAGACAAGAATTGAGTGATGCAGAAAACGATATAGCAAAAAAACATAGAATAGAGACAGAAGATCTAAGAAATTTCCTGAGTTCAGAACCAGTTGGAGAAAAGAGTATTGATCTACCTAAAAAAACAGACTGTACAAGTATTAAGTATGATAAGGGTAATTGTGAATATATACGTAAGCAATCAGCCATATTAGAAAAACTTGTGACATATGGTTATAGTAAATCTGAATGGATTGTCTTGCTTTCTGTAATATATGTAATTCCTCTTTTGAAAAATTATTCCGAAGAACTAAAGAATGAACAATTAGAAACGCTAATTGACAAATTAAAGAGAAGCAAAAAAGTAACAAGAGATGATAGAAAGAAAATAAAAGATATAGCAAGAATTATTAAAAAACAAATTATAAGATTAGGTTATATCTATTTTACTTTCTATAAATATTTAGGTTCAAAAAATACAGGTGCTGATTCAATAATCACTTTTGAGGAATATCATAAATGTATTGATCTCGTAAAACGTATTAATGTCGTAAATTGTAATTACTGTAGGGGTTGGTACATTCATATTCTAAGATGGTACGGAGTTTATATAATACGTCATAAGGATATCTTTGATAAACCAGAAATGTATCCCGATATCTTTGATAAACAAAAAAGGGATAATACATACTTTGCCTTGTGTAATAAGTTAATGGTGTTTAGTGGTCGTATATATAAAAATGTTAAAAATGAAAAAAATCCTTTTGACAGTATTTCAGTATCTAAAAATACTGAAATTATGCATTGTTATAATAAAAAACTTGATTTGCTAAATGAATATCAAGAAAATGCACAGAGAATTTTTATCGAAGTGTTGAGAGATAGAGGTGATGAGGATCATGAAAGATAATTACGAAATGGTTATTGAATATATTAAATGTCTGAATTCTTTTTATCCTTCAGATGAACAAATTGAATTTATAAAGAAACATAGAAATGAAATTCAAGAAAATGATGACTATCGAGCATTAGTGAGAGAATCTATTGAAATCAATGATGCGCTAGAAGAATATTATAAGAAAGTAGAACAACTTCCGGAATTTGAAGTAGAGCCAGCTCTTATTAAAAAAGTTGGTACTTTTGTAACTGATAAAATAAAGGATAATATCAAGGATATAAAGAATAGCATTGATTGTTCATTACAATTAACTCAATTAATTCCTTGTGCAACAAGAGGAGGGGACGATTATAAAGAGAACGAGATTTACTTATATTATTACACTGATGAACATATGCTGAATATACAATCTAAAGAAGAACATAATTTTATTGTATATAGAGGTGACGAAGAACTAGATGTAATACATGAGGAGTCTCCCGATCCCGAAACAAATATGCAATCTTATATAGTTGAAGATGTTTATGATGATGAGAATATTGAAATACTTATTGATGAATATGAAGAATAAATAAATTATCTTATAGAGAAGGGGACAGCAACCGTAAATAGCGCTGTCCCCTTTTAATATGAAATATTAGTTTTCTATCTTTCCTTGAATAATAAATCCGTTCCAATCTTCAACTACATATTCTCCATTCTTCTTTCTGACTATTTGTCTTCTCGTTTTACTTTCCTCAATTCTATTATTAAGTTCTTTGAGATTTCTTGTATATACTATTTGATTGTTTATTTCATTCTTCATTTCTTTCTCAAAGACATCTCTTAATTCTTGGAGTTCTTTTAAGCCGTGTTCTTTTAAATATTCCTTAGTTTCCTTGAAGGACTGATAGATATTGTTTGTCTCATTATATCTTTCATAGAATGATTTCATAAATATTGCAGAATTGAAATCATCTACTTCTTCTACAGTAAGAAGTAATGTCTGGCATCCTGCAAGCTCAAAAGCTCTTCTAATACCGTAGATACCTTCACCACTTATATTCTCACCAAGTCCTGTATTACAGGCTGATAATACAGCTAGTTCTGTACCCTTTAAGTCCATATACTGTATTTCTCTGGCACTGATATAACCAGAATTATTTTCATCAATGTTATAACCTGATAAGCATAGGATACCTCTATCCATCGGTTCCATATTTTCATTATCTAGATAGTCTCCATGTGTGGATACATGAAGCACTCTTGGTCTTTTTGTTTCAAGAAAATTATTGTGGTTAGCTTGATATGAACTATATACAATAGAATTCTCACCATAGATATCATGAATGAACATACCTTCTAGATATGAACCATAGAGCACTCCTTTTTTATCTCCTCTATCATTATCATCTGATAGTCTTCCGGAGAAATCAGGATAGACAAAGGATACAAGCTGATCATTGCTGTCATCATCTGTATTCTTCTTAAAGAGTGTCTGTACAGAACTTAGGTAGGAAATATTTGAACAGTTAACTACTCTTTCGAAGGATATGTTATAGAGTTCACCATCAGGACAGATATAGATATGATCATAATCATCAAGAGGACCAATGAATGATTGAATATCTTCATCATTTATAAATGAACCATTGATGATGTCGTCATAGTCAACAACAAACTGTGAATATTTTCCATCTTTTATGAGGATAAGACCGTATTTCAAATTATCAAGCTCATAGAAATCAATAATCAAATGATTGCCTATTGCATGAGATACTTCTTCTAATGATAATCTTTCACCCATTGTTTCATTGTGGAATCTACTAATATCTATCTCAAAAGACAGATTCTTATGATATGATGACCTCCCAGTAGACAGTGCAAATAATTAAAAGCACTGTTTGCTGAGGAGGTTTTCTTATGGGAAGAAAAAGTAAGTTTTCAAAAGAACAAAAAATTGAAATATGTAGAAGATACTTAGATGGCAGTGAATCAGT
>NZ_JACRWG010000095.1:0-4406 GCF_014306455.1 Catenibacterium faecis | reverse complement strand
AGATCACAAAAACAGGTGGAAGATTATGCCGTCATAAAAGGCACATTTTCCACCTGTTTATTAATTTAATTTGCGGTTTTATTAGTTTATATTATGGGTAGAGTTTGCGGTTTAACAACATATGTCTTTAGGACTTAATATCAATGAAACGTTTACAGTTATAAACAAATATTTTCTACATACTACTAAAGGTATCAACCTGTAAAAAAGTTGATACTTTTATAATGTGTGCCACAAGCCACATATTTAATGAACAAACCGTTCTATGATTTTTATAAATGTTTTGTATCTGAAGCACATAGATTGTGTCAAGCATAACAAATATCTTTACTTAAAATCAAATAAATATCACATAACATATCGTTATGAGATTTTTGCTGAATAAGATAACTTAAAGCAACAATACACTTAAAAAGAGTGTTAAAAAAAGAAGCGATACTCTCGCTTCTTCTACTTGATCATTCGTAACCAATTTCCCTCATTTTTTGCAATTATCTCCCCGCAACTCTAAGTTTTTCTCTTATAAAAAACTCTCTCTTTTTCTTTTTTATTTTCATTTTTAAAACAAGAAAAATAGCTAGAAAATAATATGCTTTTATTCACGAAAAGTGGCTTAAATACAAGGGTTTTAATGATAATATCTTTAATTTTACCAAACAAAAAGACCATGCATTTTTCAACGCAAGGTCTCATTTTTTATTTCTTATTTAGTTTTCTAAGTAGTTCTTAGATCAGTTCCCATGGAAAATGTAAATTACAAATTCGCGGGGATTGATGTGGGATTCTACATAGATAAGTTAAACCTTGCACACATAGTATACAATGGATAACCATTATATCCAAGGTTTTTTCATGAATTATTTATGTTATTTGATAAATAAAATGGGGGATAAGGCTGACCCGGAACGTCAGCCTAATCTTTACTACCTCCCCCGTTTGAAATCTGAAGACTGAAGTTTCTATAAATTTAACCGGAGAAAACAAAATCTATATTAAAATAGGGAAACAATATCGAAACAAACAGGAGATTTATTATTCTCCAGCCTTCTTTGATTTCACTAGTAATATGTCAGATTCCGAAAAAAACTACAAAACAAAATTTAAAAACTATTTATCATAATTACAGTCTTTGTTCATTACTCTTGAAAGCCATTTATCATATTGCTCTTGCTCTGTGAGAAAAGTTTCAAATTTTCTTATATCTTCGTCTGTGATATCTCTTCCTAAAATTTGCTCCACAATTTCCCCTAATTTGAATAATCTGTGATTCCTTGCTTTTCTTTCCGCTGTTATAGCCTGTGCAGCCATTTTTCGTTTTCGTGCTTGTATCATTTTTAACTCTTCAAATGTTTTGCTTTCATTAATAGAAAACTGATCAATTTGTTCTTCGAGACTGGAAACTGATTTTTCAGTTTGGGTGTTTAGTGACTCCTCAGCATCCTCAAGCATGTTCCAAAAATCATCATCCGATAAATTATCATTCATTTTAATCACCGCCTTTTATTTTTAATATGTCAGAAAAATTTTATGTTAATAAAAAAGCATACAGACCATGAAAACTTGAATTGCGCATTTATAGACATCATCGCTGTGCGAAATGTCCGTGCGATCTTCGATGACTCCTCGCCGGAGGGCATCCTACGCGAATAGCGTTAGCTGTCTACGTTTTTTTATCGGCGCATCTTTCTGACATATATAAGTTAGAAGGAAGGTGATGTTAATGGCGATATATCATTTACACTGTAAAGTTTTTAGTCGCAGCAAAGGTCAAACAGCAATTGCAGCTGCAGCCTATAGATCCGGCACCAAATTAGAAGACCATGAACTTGGCACCATTTCTGACTACACAAAGAAAAAGGGAATTGCTTTCTCGGAAATAGCATTACCTTCAAATGCTCCAAAAGAATATGCTGATCGTGAAGTTCTATGGAATGCCGTACAAGAAGTTGAAAAAAGTAAAGATGCGCAGTTGTGCCGTGAATTTGAAATTGCTCTGCCAAAGGAACTTTCTCTAGAGGAACAAATCGATTTGGTTAGAACATTTACAAAATCATTGGTTAGTGAAGGCATGATTGCCGATTATTCAATCCACGACAAAAATGACGGAAATCCACATGTACACATCCTTACAACAATGCGAGGGATTGATGATAACGGGAAGTGGATGTCAAAACAAAAGAAGGTCTATTCTCTTGATGAAGGTGGTAACAGAATTCCTATCATTGATAAAAGAACTGGTCAACAGAAAATCAGTAATGGACGTCGACAATGGAAAAGAGAAACACTCCTTGATACTCCATGGAATTCAAAGGAACAGCTACTTGCCTGGAGAAAAAGGTGGTCCGATATTTGTAATGACGCTATAGATAAAAAGAACGCTCTTTTAGAAGAAGAAAATCTTGCAGTAAACTTATATGCTCAGCAAGAAGCAATATCTCATATCGACCATCGCTCGTATGCAGAGCAAGGGGTAAATAAGACCCCAACAATTCATGAAGGTTGGCAAGCACGTAAAATGGAACGATTAGGTATGACGTCCGAGAGACTAGAACAAAATCGAAGAATTAATCAGATGAATTCTGTCTGGTCGCAATTAGACACTTTATCAAAAAAGTACAGAAAATATAATGAAGACCATTACCAAGATTATCAAAAGGAGGTGAAAAATCATGAGCGAAGAATTAGAAATTTCAGATCGTGCAGTGGAAGAAGTTCAGGAGTTACTGGACACGCAGGAGCAAATTATCAGAATGATGTTTATTCGTTTGCAGGAAACACACAAACAGAACCTGCATCTTATAGAGAGATTACAGCAATGTCTAGACGAGGTAAATCGTCAGAAGGAACCGACTCAGCAGGATTAGCAGATCATACATCAATATCAGATATAATAAGGATTTCAGATTTGATTGATGATGCTAATTCAAGTATGGAGCAAGATGCTGAATCCCTTATTGAAGCAATTATTGAAGCCATATTTTCGGCCAACAAGAAAAATAAGAAAAAAGGGTTGCAACTTGTTAGATAAAATTATGAATATTCAAAATAAAGGAGAATGTAAAATGACTACAAAAATTAAAAAATTAAGAAAAGAAATTTGGACATTATTTGAAACAAAAATTCCAACTATCTTCGAAAGCTCAGTAGACGAAGAAGATGAATTAGGAGCTGACTTAGAGGTTGAGTTATCCATTGGCAAATACGCGGGAGCAACCACATGGGAACTGGGTAATGATGATGCATCATTGCTTATTAACGTTTATCCTAGTGGGCTTGTAAATGTATACGTTGACGAAATGAGTCACTGTGAAAAACAATTCACACTTTGTGATGATTTGAGCGATAAATCCACTGATGCTAAACAAATCGTTACGGATATCGCTACCCTGCTCGATATCTTTCTTGAAGGCTACTGGCATGCCTTTATGGATTACGTTGTGAAATATAAGGATGATTGGAGAAAAGCAATTATGGAATATTACAACAGTAACTCTGATGATTATAACACTACGTATATTTGTATCTAAAAATAAAGGGAGTAATCAGATTATAATCTGGTCACTCCTATTTTTTGGTAATTATATGTAAAACTACTTCATCTTATCTTTACTTGAATTATGGTCGCCATCCATATGTACAGATTGGATGTCGTTATTAAATACAAGATCCAGCAGATATTTTTGTTTGGTTACACCTGCAATTTTTATCCTATTAATTAACAAGTTATATTCATTTTCCGTCAACCTTAAAAGTAATTCTCGATTACGCTTACGCATATTAATGTCTCCTTTATTTATGGTAAATCAATGGTGTCATAACTGAGACCCTTAGGAACCCCTGTACATCTATTAGTTTTTTTATACTAACTCTTCATCAAGATTTACACTACGTATTTGCTTCTTTAATTCGTAATAAAGAATGTCATGTATAATTTTTCCGCTATGACTCTCCGGGCAAAAAACAATTGGCATGTCGAACTGTGTTTGATACGAAAGGAAAAGACTTAAGAGAACATCGGGCTCAATCTTCGACCTGTATTTACCGGAAATCACTTCTTCCCAGGAAGAGTTTTCTATTAAAAGATATAGCTTGCAATTTGCATCTTTTGCACGTTGGATTTCATTTTTGAATTGTATTTTTTTATTTCCTACAAAAATTGAGATTGCCTCATCAAGACAACATTTTCGTTCAATTGCGACATATTTTGGTGTAATCGCCTTTGACCCAACTTCAATAAGCTCCCTTCCAGATGGAAGATTGACATTGAAACAGTAATCCCCCACCAATTGCTAAGGATAAAATAAAAATGTAGGTAAAAGACAACATAAGAATGTTGGAAAACCTACATAATTATTTTGTCCTTTTTCATTTTATTGATATTATCTTGCCGGAGGTAATATCGATGA
>NZ_JACRWG010000094.1:0-4486 GCF_014306455.1 Catenibacterium faecis | reverse complement strand
TCAGATCACAAAAACAGGTGGAAGATTATGCCGTCATAAAAGGCACATTTTCCACCTGTTTATTAATTTAATTTGCGGTTTTATTAGTTTATATTATGGGTAGAGTTTGCGGTTTAACAGTTCTGTTCGGGAGACTGCCCGAAAAGAGGCTCATGCAGGTATCAGCAGTATCTGGAGCGTTCCAGAGATCATGAAATGTTCATTCAGATCTGTAATCACAATTATCTGCTGGCTGATGGTTATCACAGGCTGCAGGATTACCGCCCGTTATTAAAAGACTACCGAGCATTGATTGTCGATGAAGCACATAAGCTGCCGGATGCGGCAAAGCAGATGTTTGGGAAGAGCCTCTGTTATGACGATATCCGAGAAATCTGCTTTTATCTTGGGAATGAGTACCAAGGCCCGGAGATAAGAAAACTGTCCGGGACGATCCGGATGGTGCTGGACATCATAGGAGAAAACCACAGAACCAGATATGGGATAAAAGAAGAATTCCACATGACAGAAGAGTGTGCAATGTATTTATATGAGGGGATACAGACCATGAATAAGATCATAGAAAAATTAGAAAAGAAGATTCCAAAGTGGATCAGAAACAAGCTGGAAGAAACCAAAAGTGTGCTGGAATGCTTTTTCCATCAGGATAAGAAGTATGTGCTGCATCTGAAGCAGGACCATGACCACCGGATTATATTGTGTGCATCCAGCAGACGGATTCCACAGTATCTGGACCAGATGTTATGGAGCAGAGGAATGGGAGCGATTCTGACAAGCGGAACTTTAAAAACCGGACAGGGATTTTCCCACATTCGGAAAATGACAGGATTACAGAGAGTGCGGAGAGTCCGGGAATATGTGGCAGACTCCCCGTTTGAATATCAGAAGAACTGTCTGTTATATCTGCCAAAGAATTTGAAGACATGCAGAAGAGAAAGTCAGGAAGAGGCAGAGATGATAGCAGGCCATATCCATTCACTGATCTGTTCGACTTACGGGCATACGCTAGTGCTGTTTACATCTTATCATTTGATGGGAAACGTTTACCAGATGTTAAGGGATGAAATTCCGTTCCCGATGATAGAGGTGTGGAGACATTCACCGGAAGAGATCACAAGATTTAAACAGATGGACAATGCTGTCCTTTTTGCAGCCGGCTCCTGTTGGGAAGGAGTAGACTTCCCTGGAGATATGGTATCTTCGCTGATTATAGTAAAACTGCCCTTTGCTGTTCCTGATCCCATCAGTGAAGCACAGAAGAAGGAATATGCCAGCCTGAAAGATTATATTCAGGCAGTGATTGTTCCAGACATGCAGAAAAAACTAAGACAGGGATTCGGACGTGCTCTCCGCACCGAGACAGATACTTGTGTCGTGTCCATTTTAGACGAGCGTGCAGGAGAAGGTGGCAGGTATCATGAGGAAGTAATGTGTGCGCTTCCGAGCTGCAAGATGGCAAAAGATATCAAGGATGTCCAGCACTTTATTCGAAACCGGAAAGGCGTGGAATACTACCTGTAACCGTTCGTGGTTCTGCTACAGAAAAAGCAGATTTTGCACGAAAAGTTTGGTGGTATTTCAAGGGCGTTTTCGGTGGGATTGTTGGTATTGATGAATAGCTATTTCGGCATGAAGTGGGTATACTGTGTATAGCGTTAGAGGAAAGGAGGCAGCTTATGATATACAAGGTGGAAACGATAAAAGATGGAACAGAAAAATATTTTTTCATCAGAAATCTGGAAACAATGAGTATTGAAGAACTGCCAAGTAAATATCTAATGCATAAGATTAAATGTAAACGTTCACCAAATACAGTGAAACGCACAGCATTTTCAATCTGCTATTATATGAAATATATGGCAGAGAAAGAAATGGAACTCACAGAAGTCTATCAGTTAGATTATGAAAAACAGACAGAACACTTTGTGGAATTTTTATACTGGCTTAAAGCCGGAAACCATACAGAGCAAACGGCTGGAGAAAAGAAGTGTCCGAATGAAGGAACCTGCAACGCATACTTAAAAGATGTGTTCAGGTTCTATTTATTTATAGAGGCAGAATATGAACAGTACGGAAGTCTCAAAACCTTATCGTATAACCAGATTATAGCGGTTAATCAGGTGGGAGTAAAAAAGGTACTGCGGAATCATTCTTTTAAAGCCTATCTGAAGGAAGAGGAACATCGTGGGAGAACAGCAAAAGAAAATCAGATTATTACAATTTTACAGGCCTGTACGAACCGAAGAGATCAGCTTCTGTTACTTATGTTAGCAGAAACCGGATACAGAATTGGGGAACTACTGGGAGTAAAATATGTCAAAGATATTGATTATAGGAATCACATGATAAGGGTATGCTTCCGGGAAGATAATGAAAATGAAGCGAGAGCCAAAAATGCGGAATACAGAAGTGCCAAGATAAGTAATGATACGTTTGAATTTCTCATGGATTATCTGGCAAAATATCGGAAAATCCTGCAACATCAGGATTACCTGTTTGTGAATATCATGGGTGAGAACATTGGAAAGCCATTAAGAGTGGACAGTGTATATGATATGTTGGACCGAATGGAAAAGAAAACCGGAGTTAAAATCACACCCCACATGTTACGTCACTATTTTGCAAATATGCGAAAGCAGGCAGGATGGGAACTGGAAATGATCAGTCAGGCATTGGGGCATAAACATTTGGATACGACTATAAAGTATCTGGACTGGCTGGATGATGAACTGATAGAAGCAAGTAATGAGTTTTATGCACAACACACTGCTATTTATGGGGCGGAACGTCTGCTGGAGTAGGGAGGTGTGAGAAATACCTATATATTTATTGCAACAGGCAGAACACATAACAGAATCTGAAGTAGATATTGAGAAGAAAAAGCAGGAACTATATTCAGAAATTGATGCACTTGGAATAAAAAGCGATTCAAGAATTAACAAATTGAAAAAGTTCTTGGCAGATAGAAAAATCTGGCATCTGGAAGAAATGGATTATCCTTTGCGAAATTCGTATGAACAATATTTAAGAGGACAGATACGATCACAAATTGTATCTTTCTATTTGAAAATATATGATACGGTAAAACAACAACATATCTATCAACAAATGCAGACGCTAAATGGAAAGCGGATATATGAATGGAAATATCAAAATAAAATTTATTTTCTGAAGTATTATCCGGAAAAGGAAATAGCTGAGACCTTTGAAACTTCTTATAAAACAAACCTATTGGTGTGGGATTTTACACAAAATTGTTCAGAAGTTTTAAAGAAACAAATTTTTTATACGTTGAGTCGTATCATTGCCAATACTTCAATGTCTAAGGCTTATAGAAATGTCAGGTTAAAATCCTTAAAACTTCTTTATGATTCTTGTGTTCAGTTAAATATTACGGATATTGGATTGCTGGAAATGGAACAAGTGGAAACTATTTTAAAGAATTTTCCCGAAACGAGTCAACGAAGTATTTTAGGTGAATGCAGAAGAGATGCGTTTATGCAGCAGGAACAGATCCAATGGGAAGCAAATGTATGGTATCTGGAACGATTACATCTTGGAAAACATCGGATAGACGAAAGTAAATCCTTAATTAGCATTTCTTTTATGGAAGTCAAGGAAATACAGAATCGAGAAATTTTACAGGCATACATGAAATATGAACTGGGAATTACTGGACAGGCAGTCAGCACGATTGTACGAAGATTTGTATGTATTAGAAATTTTATTGAACTGCTGGAACAAGAAAAGATACTGGCGATTCATGCAACTGTCGCAGAAGTAAAAAAGTATGCAGACGGCTTGCGAGAACGGGGAATACAGGCAAAGGGATTTAATGAAAGAATTTTCGGTATCGGTCATTTTTATAAATTCATGGAAGTTAAACAGTATATTACAAGAATGCCATTCCGAATTGAATATTTCCAACAAAAAGAAGTAATAGTACATCATGATCGTAGCGTTGAGGAAACAGTATATATGGAAATTTTGAAAAAATTATATCTTTTTCCAGAGCGATTACGATGTATGTTCCTACATCTGTGGTGTCTAGGATTACGGGCGAGTGAAGTGTGTACATTGAAAGGAAATGCTTATTATCAGCAGGGCGAGGATTATTGGATTCAGGTGTATCAGGTCAAAATGAAGAATTATAAAAGGATTCCAATCCCACAGGCACTTTATCAGATTATGAAAGTATACTTGAAAAAACATGAAATTCAGCCTGAAGAATTCATTTTTAAAAACAGCAGAGGTGGTGCTTGTCTATATGGTACATTCCGAACTCAGATGATAGAAGCGTGCCGGGAAAATAAGATTGCAAATGGAGAATATTTATTTCAATCACACGATTATCGACATACAGTAGCTGTTAAACCGCAAACTCTACCCATCTGATAACTGCAAATTATATTACCCTATATAATAATGTATTCTTATAGCGACCGCAGTTTATTTCAATCAATAAATCATAGATAAAGAAAAGATG
>NZ_JACRWG010000093.1:0-4773 GCF_014306455.1 Catenibacterium faecis | reverse complement strand
TCCTCCAATGGATCATCCATGGAAAAAAGCCAGTTTTGCGAATTATGCTGCAAAACAAAAGCACCGCTGTGGTGCTAATGTTTGATTATTTTTGAGACATTATCAATTTCGGTTGACACAGTGCACGCTTACAATTTGTAATATTATTTCATTGTCTTTATTGTCGTTATACACTTTATTAAAAACGGATTTATATTGATATATAGGGGGGGGATTTTTCTATATTTAATTTTAAAACATATCGTCACTATTCTTTTCTATTACCTTTCTAAATACCTCATTGAGTGGTTCCCATGATGTTTCTCCATCAATAAAAGAAGATACATCTCTTTCTTCTAAATTAGTGAATATAAACTCATCTAAAGAGGAAATATGATCTACATACTTCTTCTCATTACTATTTTTCTTGATCATTAATAGTTTATTCATATCTTCTCTTAATTCACTAGGCAGTTCACATTCTATCAGCCTCTCTATTTCTATTGGAGGCTGCTTTTTATTATGTACAATATATTGACTAGATAATATACAGCGAAGAATATAGAGATACTTCTTCACAGATACTTTTTCATTATTCATATATTTTAATGATGTTTTTGCCATTCTTTGATAATGACAATAGAGTTTCTTCTGTGAAAAATAGAGAGGAATCACTTCTCTAATATAAGAGGCTTCCTTTGTTTCTTTATACACAATAGGTGATGCAAACCACTCAAGTAATGATGGATTAGACTTATAAAGAAGTTTTAATGCCTTCTTAATATCCCAACCACTTATATCAAACACATCATCTATAGGTAACTGTATAACATCTGATTTTTCTTCCAAACATAGATACTCATTCTTATCTCTTACATAGATAAAACGCACATCATAATCACTATCAATTGATTCAAAGCCCCAGGCACGACTTCCTGACTCAACCGCATAAATGATTTTTACATCTTCTTTCTTTTCAATCTCATTAAGCTTATTTATTATTTCTTGTCTCATCTCCATGCTCCTTATAGTTATATACAGGCTTTAACACCTCTATTACATCTACTGTTTCTTTAATAACATCTAGTATATCTTCTACTGATTTATATGCCTGTGGTGCTTCATCCAATGTATCTAGAGAAATAGAAGTTGTATAGATTCCTTCCATAGACTTCTTATACTCCTTGATATCCAACATTTCTTTTGCCTGCTTGCGTGATAGTATTCTTCCTGCACCATGTGGTGCTGAATAGTTCCACTCCCTATTTCCTTTACCTATACCTATAATAGATCCATCTCTCATATTCATAGGAATAAGAACCTTTTCACCCTTTCTTGCACGTATAGCTCCTTTTCTTAGTATCATCTCATTGATATCTATGTAGTTATGAATGGTATGAAAAGAGTCTATTTCTGTAAGAGATGCCTTATCCATTATCATATTGGCTATTAATACTCTATTTCTCATTGCATACTTCTGACATATCTCTATATCATGAAGATAATCATTTAGTGCATCTCCATATAACCAGCACAAGTCTTCTGGAATATCTAAAACTCCATAACCTTCCTTAAGTTCGTCTAATGCGTGATTAATTTCTTTGGTTTTACCAAGTTCTTTATATTCTTTAATTATCTCCTGGCGTCTTAATGTATATTCATCCCATCCTCTATGTAGATTAATGGCACGTCTTTGATATATTTCTGCTACCTGTTTTCCAAGATTACGACTACCTGAATGAATAACCAAATAGTAATCACCACTCACAGACTGTTCAATTTCTATAAAATGATTTCCACCACCTAATGTGCCTAATGACTTTTCTAGATGAGATAATTTCTTAAGAGATGAATAACATTTTAGCTTTGTTAAATCAAATGATTCTATCGGAGTTTCCCATACATTCATTCCTGAAGGAATCCATGAACATACTTCATCAATCTTCTTAAAATCAATTTCTTTATTTAACAACTTCACTGTATACATCCCACAACCAATATCCACACCTACAATATTAGGACATACCTTATCCTTAATCGTCATTGTAGTACCAATCGTACAGCCTTTTCCTGCATGTACATCTGGCATTATACGAATCTGACTTCCTAATGTAAGATCATAATCACACATTCTTTTAATCTGTTCTAAAGCTTTTTCATCTATCTGTGATGCAAAACAAATCGCATTATTTTTCTTTCCTCTCATTTTGACCATCGTCCTCACCTCAGCAATATCATATACAAGATAAGAACTATTTTCGTGGATAAAAAGTTGCGAACTATGATAGAATTATATTCAAGGAGGGAAATCCCATGTTTGATCTAATGTTTACAATAGTTCCTGTATTAGTAATAGGAATGTTCATCTATGTTATAGTCAGTGGTATTGGTTCCTGGCATAAGAATAATAATTCACCACGCTTAAGTGTTCCAGTAAAGATAGTCACTAAACGTGCAGATACTATGTATACACACCAAGAGGATATGATGTCAACATCACATACAACCTACTACGTGACTTTTGAAGTAGAAAGTGGCGATAGAATAGAACTTGTAGTACCAAGTCGTGAATATGGATTCATGGTAGAAGGAGACCAAGGAAAACTTACTTTCCAGGGAACAAGATATATATCATTTGATAGAAATTACTAAAAGGGCGAATTATCGCCCTTTTTAAATGGAATATGCTTTTTGTTTCTTTAATCTTTGTCTTATGAGTTGTTTGAATTCTAAAGGTTCTATTACTTTAATCATAGGACCAAATGACAACAATCGAATCACCATCTCTGTTTCATCTGATTCATCATAGAATAGTTTCACAAAATAAGTATTTTCTTTTTTCTCTGTTTCTTTTTTAAAATGCGCAAAGTGAAGAAGAACTCTATCCAGTGTATTTCTTTCATCCTTTACTTCTATCAAGACATATTTTTCTACTCTTTGTTTATGTGTGTTAGAAACATTACGATGAGTTAAATGACATTCTTCTATTCTTGAAACATTAATCACTGTCCCATCATATGCAACCAAGCGGAACTTATCATCCTTCTCTGAATATTCTAATAGTTGTGGTAAAACATAACTGACTTTATTCTTATTTTTCCATGTAACAGATAAAACAGACTTCTCTTTAATAGCCTGCATAATTGTATGAAAGTTCTGCTGATAGTGTAAATCATCATAAGGATCACCATCGCTATATTGATCAAAAATATAAATATCATCAGGCGTAAAGAGTGGTTCTACATCATCTAGAAAAGCCCAGGAATAAGAAAATAATTGCATACGAGGATCTAATGAAATAGCCTTTAACCATCTCTTTTGAAGGAGTGTCAAAGGATAAGTAGAGACATCTATATTCTTTATAGGCCATCTTTCTAACGCTTCTTCCAACATCATGAAACTTTCTTTAAATGCATTCTCATTTATTATTTCATTCACATGAGTAAAAGAAGACTGTATGAGACAAGTCACTGTCTTATAGTAAAGACTGTATATTTCATGAAATATCATCTTCATCCCCCTCATAATAACGATACATTTCTTCTAAATCCTTCTTAAATTGATTTTCTATTTCTTTATTCGATATAGAAATAGATTGAATACGACATATAAATGTACGAATCCAGGGAATCATTTCCTTTACATCATACACTTCTGCATAGAAACGACTTGTATTCTCATTTAGTCTTTCTACATATCCACATCTCTTTTCACGTAATAATCGTCTATATATATGTTCTTCCCACGGTTCATGGTGTAGAGTAAATTCTACTGTTTCTAAAGAACCATTAGATAAACTTACACCCCATAGATGTTTCTTCATTTCTTCTAATTGTTTTCTATATAAATCAAAGTTTTTTTCTTCTTCTAAGCACTTAATAGAAATAATATGATCTAGACGAAATGAATACATCTTTTTACTTTGACATATATAAGCTATCAAATACTGCCTACCGTCCTGCACACTTACAAAGATACTAAGAGGGAGCACCTTTATTCTATTACGTGATGTTTTTAAAGAAACATATTTATGCTCATGTATCGCATTCAATAAATCATAAAGCACTTCACTCTCTAATACCTGAGTCAAATAATGGTGTTTAAATCCAAAAACAGATTCTTCTTTCTCCTGTTTATCAAGTATATAAGAACCAATCACACCACAAGGAGATACTTCACTAAAGAAATCAAGAATATCATGAGGAATGATATAATCTTCACTTAATTGATAAAAGTTCTTCTTTCCTTTTTTATTTGTGATAATAACTCCTTCTCTAACATATTCTTTTAGTTTCTTTCTAAGTGTTGATTCATCATAGAGATAAATATGATTTGTCTTCTCATCTATTTTATCCATGAGTTCACTCATGGATAAAGGTGTATGAAGTAAGTCTAATATAAGAAAGTGAAGAATGATATCATGATCAGTAAAACTTTTTGTTTTCCATACTCTATATAAGGGATTATGCTGCGTGATACGTGTATCAATAGATAGGTAAGGAACCTTACCACTTGGTGTTATATGATAGTCGATATAATCACTCATATAACTTTCTATACGTCTTTTTTCATTATCATAAGAACGTGAACTTTTAATTATATAGTCCTGTCGACTCTTGAATCCATTGATGTAGAATTCTCTAATATATCCACGTATTTTATTGAAGTTCTTAACTGTTAAACCGCAAACTCTACCCATAATATAAACTAATAAAACCGCAAATTAAATTAATAAACAGGTGGAAAATGTGCCTTTTATGACGGCATAATCTTCCACCTGTTTTTGTGATCTGA
>NZ_JACRWG010000092.1:0-4827 GCF_014306455.1 Catenibacterium faecis | reverse complement strand
AGATGCAAATCTTTATATTAAATATGATGGACTTGTTTAACGGATTCACTGGACTTTTCTAGCGTAATGGATGGACTTATTTTACCGTATGGAGTGGCCTTGCCACTCCGTAATATTCAATATCTTTAGTTACTTATATTTTCCTCCTTTACAATAGATTTTTGCATATATATACAGTTTTCTAGTCTAAAAAAAGAAACAGCAACCCGCTGTTTCTCTCTCATTAGATTCCAAACTCTCTTGCAAGTTCTTCATCTACTTCATCTGCAGTAAATGTTTTACCTTCTTTGATAGATTCAATACCTTTTCTTAATTCTTTGTCTAGTTCTTCTTGTGTCATACCACCAATTGCGGTTGGTTCTGTATATGTCATATCTATCACCTCTTTAGTCTAAAGTAAGCATTATCAACATGTATTACAAGACAAAAAGATAAAAGAATATACTTTCTATACTGTAAACAATAATACTACAAAACCCATAAGTACAAACAATACAGGTAGAATAATCGCAATGAATCTATTAGATGCTTTCTTATACCAATAAGGAATTAACGATAATCCAAATAGAATTATACTAGCTGCAAATAGATAATCACCTTCCATGATACCTACACAGCCAAATAGAGCTATACCTACACCAATAAGAGTACGAATAATATCAGATATAAGAAATACAGAACCTATTGCTTTTTTCTGTATTCTTTTTCTTTTCATCTTCTTTTCATATCTTGTATATTCATTATCTAGAGTACTATCACATACAGGACATTTCTTCATTCCCGGTTCTACTCTACATCCACATTTAGGACAGATCATTATTTCACCTTCTCATAAGCTATTCTAGGTGTGCCATCTTCTACATAGATAATTCCTGTTTCTTGAAAACCATTTTTTAACAAAACCTTCTGCATAATCTTATTATCTTCATGTGTATCAGCTCTTAGATGTGCACATCTTTTACTGCAGAAGTTGACTGTTTTATTAAATACTTGATGCATAATGCCATCACTCGCAATACGATGAATCGTACCATAAGTACTGTGATCAAGCCATGCACCTTCTATTTCCTTATATGTAGGATCTTTTCCTATAATAAACGCAAATACACTATGTATAATAGAATCTTCTTCCATTACAAAGAGTTGATGTTTATGAATGTCTTCTTCTAATGTTTTTGAATCAGGATAACGACTGTTCCACTGATGTGGGTTACCTGTTTGTCTCATAAAAGCTTTCGCAATTTCATATATTTCTAATATTCTTTCTAAGTCTTCTGTTCTGGCTTCTCTAATAATCATGATTCATCCTCCCTACCACAATTTAATCAAACAGAGTTAATCTCTGTCAATATGTAAAACAGGAGAAGCTCCTATTAACCTTTAGATGTATCACTTAATACCAACATATTTCATTATAATACTCCCCCAAAACTTAATAGATTGTGTTTATTCTTTTTGTAATATACTAATCCCACTATATCCGCAAGTGCCCAGCCTATTGGAACTGACCACCATATACCTGTTACTCCAAGTGTTGGTATAGAAGATAAGATATAGGCTAAAGCGACTCTTGTACCAAGTGAGAATACTGTAAGAACAACACTCATACCTGGTCTTCCTAAAGCACGATATAGACCATATAACAAGAATAAACAGCCTATACCAATATAGAATGCACCTTCTATACGTAAGTAACGTACACCTTCTAAAATAATGCTTGTTTCATTTGCATCTATAAAGATCATCATTAAAGGTTTCGCAAATATATAAACTAGAATAAAGATGACTATACAGAAAATTGAAGATATACGAACAGCTTCTTTGAGTCCTTTTTGTATTCTTTCTTTTTCTTTGGCTCCATAGTTTTGAGCAATGAATGTAGAAAAGGCATTTCCAAAGTCCTGTACTGGCATATAAGCAAAAGCATCAATTTTTACTGCAGCTGCAAATGCAGCCATAACAACTGTACCAAAGCTATTAACTAACCCTTGTACCATCAGTATTCCTAGATTCATGACTGATTGCTGGATACAAGTAAGAAGCGAGAAAGAGATGATCTGTTTAATTCTTTCTCTTTTTAAGTAACTAACCTTAAATATTACAAGTACTTCTTTATATTTAAGTAGTGTATAAAACATGATGCCTATACCTGATACATATTGGGATAGTACTGTAGCAAGGGCTGCACCCCCTACTCCCATCTTTAATACAAGTACAAAATAGAGATCTAGAATAATATTCAAGATAGAAGAGATGGCAAGAAAGATGAGTGGAATGACTGAATTACCTATAGATCTTAAATAAGCCGAAAAGAAGTTATATAAGAATATCGCAATGATTCCCATAAAAATATATAAGAGATAACATCTCATATCACCCCATACCTCATGAGGCACTCTTAAGAAGAGTTTAAGTACATCTAGACATATATAAGCAATGATATTAAGTAATATGGATATGAAGACAATAAAGAAGAAGGAAGCACATAGATCCTGTTTTAGTCCTCTTTTATCTCTTTGTCCAAATCTAATAGAAAAGAGTGCACCACTACCCATACATAAGCCTAATATGATAGATGTAATAAAGGTCATAAGAGTAAAAGAAGAACCGACTGCAGCTAAAGCTGTTTTTCCTAAGAACTGCCCTACTATTAAAGTATCCGCAATGTTGTAACATTGTTGTAAGAGGTCTCCTAGTATCATAGGTATCGCAAACAACAGCATTGATTTCACAACAGGTCCTTTTGTAAGATCTTTATTCATTATATGCCTGCCACTCAAAATGTGATTAAATATACTCACATCGAGATAATGTAAGTTCTCACGAACATTACTTACTATGTCATCGTGTATGCTTTTGATTGACCGAAATCATATCTACTCACAAGTTCATGTACACTCCATAGTCGTAAATTCCCGAAATAGCCTTCGGTACATGCCTACGCCTGCGTTTGTTTATGCAACTTCGTAAGTTGTAGCATCTCTCAGATTAAGTGCAGCATTGAAATCTCTGTCTTCGATATATCCACAGTCACATCTGAAAATTCTATCTGAAAGCTTTAAATCTTTCTTGATACTTTTACAGCAATGACATGTTTTAGATGATGGGTACCATCTATCTACAATTCGAAGTTCAATTCCGTTCTCTTTGCATTTAGCTTCAAGCTTTGTTTTAAATTCATAAAACTTCTGCGAAGCAACTGCCTTTGAAAGATGTCTGTTCTTCATCATTCCTGATACGTTTAGATCTTCAATCGTTATATAAGATGGCTTGGTTTTCACTATCTCTGCGATTGTCTTATTGATGTAATCAGTACGAATATTGTCAATTCTATGATGAAGCTTCTGTATCTTAAGCCTTTGTTTCTGTATATTTCTTTTTTGAGTGGACCCTCCTTTCTTTAGATTTTCATACTTTCGAGAAAGACTTCTCTGTTCTCGAATAAGCTTTTTTTCAAGCTTCTTTAATTTTGCAGATTTGTTGATGTTCTTATAAGTTTTTCCATTAGAGACAATTGCAAAGTCCTTTAATCCAAGGTCAATGCCAATTCCTTTACTGGAATTATTAGCTATCCTGTGATCTGGGATTTCTATGAGAACTGAAACATAGTATCTGTCAGCTTTTATTGAGACATGACCGCTCTTAATTACGTATCCATCTTTTGTTGTGGGAATATATCCTTTCTCTTTGATGCGGACCCAGCCAAGTGACGGAATCTTGATTCTGTGTCTTTTGCAAAGGCAATCTTTTGGATTATTCCTTACAAAATACATTTTCACATCAGATCTGCCTTTCTTCTTAAATTTTGGAAAGGCGCTCTTGTGATTAAAGAATCTCTTAAATGCAGTCTGTCCGTTATTTACTGCCTGTGTTACCGATTTTGAATAAGCTTCCTTGATCCAGGAACATTCTGGATGGTTCGGAAGAAACTCATTGTTAAGCCATACTCTAAACTGGCTGCTGCTCATAAACTTTTTGCCACTTTCATGAAGCTCCTTATTATGAGCAAGATAGAAATTATAGATAAATCTGCAAGTACCTATTGTTTTACGAATCCTGACTTTCTGCCCCTCTGTTGGATTTATTTCCGTCCTGAAGCTCTTCAGCAATTCCCTCATCCCTTTCTATCAGTTTTTTATACTTACGAAGCCCTTTACAGCCTGCAGGAGAATACATGAAGTATTGAAACAATATCCTGCATGAATTCTCCATCTGATTTCTAATCTAATTATAGTACAAATGGAAAATCCATGCATCATGTTCAGCTTCATGAACACCTATTAATCGGCGTTAATAAAATTTAATTTTCACTAACCTGTGGTTTGTGGGTATTCAAATAATTCTTTTACATTACAAAACCATCTTAAAGATGCAACTTGATTTAGTAAATGCTGATTATAAGTATAATAATGCCTATTAGTTTAGGTTCGATTTGCCTTTAAAGTTCCTTTTCTATCTCAACGTTATAATATCTTAACAGATACGCCTAAAAGTTCAGCAAAATCCTTTGGTTTATAATTTGTAATATTTGATGTGTTCATTTTAACGCTCTTCTTTGAGCAGATTTGAACACATTTAATCACAATAGTCAATATCTTTAGTTACTTATATTTTCCTCCTTTTCGTAAGTTTATACTTACGTTATGTAATAACTATAGTATAATAGTATGCTTATATCAACTTGTGATTTATTGGAATGATAGGTATGTCTGATTCCAATATGATAATGTCTTAATGTATCCAAGTTGATATTGTCCCAATTGGGACAATATCAACTTGCCGTGTTAAACTATAACCTCCAGGGGAGGTTATTATGAGAAAGGTTGA
>NZ_JACRWG010000091.1:0-4912 GCF_014306455.1 Catenibacterium faecis | reverse complement strand
AGACAGAACATTGAAAACTGAACAGATACACGTCAGATTTATTTGAAAACATTTAATTGATGAGCTGAACATCAGCTCTTCACATATTCAGTGGAGAGTTTGATCCTGGCTCAGGATGAACGCTGGCGGCGTGCCTAATACATGCAAGTCGAACGAATCTCTTTTAGAGATGAGTGGCGAACGGGTGAGTAATACATAGGTAACCTGCCCCTGTGCGGGGGATAACAGGAGGAAACTCCTGCTAATACCGCATAGCCATGAGCACCGCATGGAGCTCATGCCAAATATCCTTTATGGGATAGCGCAGGGATGGACCTATGGCGCATTAGCTGGTTGGCGGGGCAACGGCCCACCAAGGCAACGATGCGTAGCCGGCCTGAGAGGGCGGACGGCCACATTGGGACTGAGACACGGCCCAGACTCCTACGGGAGGCAGCAGTAGGGAATTTTCGGCAATGGGGGAAACCCTGACCGAGCAACGCCGCGTGAGCGAAGAAGGCCTTCGGGTCGTAAAGCTCTGTTGTAAAGGAAGAACGGCGCATACAGGAAATGGTATGCGAGTGACGGTACTTTACCAGAAAGCCACGGCTAACTACGTGCCAGCAGCCGCGGTAATACGTAGGTGGCGAGCGTTATCCGGAATCATTGGGCGTAAAGAGGGAGCAGGCGGCCGCAAGGGTCTGTGGTGAAAGACCGAAGCTAAACTTCGGTAAGCCATGGAAACCGGGCGGCTAGAGTGCGGAAGAGGATCGTGGAATTCCATGTGTAGCGGTGAAATGCGTAGATATATGGAGGAACACCAGTGGCGAAGGCGACGGTCTGGGCCGCAACTGACGCTCATTCCCGAAAGCGTGGGGAGCAAATAGGATTAGATACCCTAGTAGTCCACGCCGTAAACGATGGTCACTAAGTGTCGGGGGTCAAACCCCGGTGCTGCAGTCAACGCAATAAGTGACCCGCCTGAGTAGTACGTTCGCAAGAATGAAACTCAAAGGAATTGACGGGGGCCCGCACAAGCGGTGGAGCATGTGGTTTAATTCGAAGCAACGCGAAGAACCTTACCAGGTCTTGACATCGATCTAAAAGGGATGGAGACATCCTCATAGCTATAGAGAAGACAGGTGGTGCATGGTTGTCGTCAGCTCGTGTCGTGAGATGTTGGGTTAAGTCCCGCAACGAGCGCAACCCCTGTCGCCAGTTACCATCATTAAGTTGGGGACTCTGGCGAGACTGCCTCTGCAAGGAGGAGGAAGGCGGGGATGACGTCAAATCATCATGCCCCTTATGACCTGGGCCACACACGTGCTACAATGGACGGGACAGAGGGAAGCGAAGGCGCGAGCCGGAGCGGACCCCAGAAACCCGTTCCCAGTTCGGACTGCAGTCTGCAACTCGACTGCACGAAGCCGGAATCGCTAGTAATCGCGGATCAGCATGCCGCGGTGAATACGTTCTCGGGCCTTGTACACACCGCCCGTCACACCATGAGAGTTGGCAACACCCGAAGCCGGCGGCCCAACCCGCAAGGGAGGGAGCTGTCTAAGGTGGGGCTGATGATTGGGGTGAAGTCGTAACAAGGTATCCCTACGGGAACGTGGGGATGGATCACCTCCTTTCTAGGGAGACAGACGTGTAATGTTCAGTTTTGAGTGCTCTGGCACTCAGGAGAGATCCTTGAAAATCAGATATGATCATCAAATGGAAAGTTTAAAAAACTTTCTGCACACAAAAGATAAGATGTAAGTGAGATCGAGAAATCAAACAAAGATAAGAAAGGTCTAGTACATCTGGTCTGAAGGCAAAAAATACTAAGAACAGAAATACTCAAGCGAACTAAAGAGAACCAATCACAAGGTCAAGGAAGAAAGGGCGTACGGAGAATGCCTGGGCACAGAGAGGCGATGAAGGACGCAGCGAACAGCGAAATGCGGCGGCGAGCGGTAAGCACGCGATGACCCGCCGATATCCGAATGGGGAAACCCCTCCGCTCAAGAAGCGGAGACCGCATGACGACCGTCATGACGGGGCAATACGCAGGGAACTGAAACATCTAAGTACCTGCAGGAAGAGAAAGAGAAGTCGATTCCGTAAGTAGCGGCGAGCGAAAGCGGAGGAGCCCAAACCGGACACAGTCCGGGGTTGTAGGACCGCCGACAAAGATGACATGAAGAGTCAGGAGAATCCCATGGGAAGGGGATCCGAAGAGGGTGAGAGACCCGTATCCGAAGGCTCGACATGCGTCGAGGCGGCACCTGAGTACGGCGGGGCACGTGGAATCCTGCCGGAATCATCGGGGACCATCCCGAAAGGCTAAACACTACTCTGTGACCGATAGCGAACCAGTACCGTGAGGGAAAGGTGAAAAGAACCCCGGGAGGGGAGTGAAAGAGAACCTGAAACCGCATGCCCACAAGAAGTCAGAGCCCGTCAAAGGGTGATGGCGTGCCTTTTGTAGAATGAGCCGGCGAGTCACGATCAGCAGGCGAGGTTAAGCAGGATATGCGGAGCCGCAGCGAAAGCGAGTCTTAAGAGGGCGGAATAGTCTGAGGTCGTGGACCCGAAACCGGGTGATCTAGCCATGAGCAGGTTGAAGTCGGGGTAAGACCCGATGGAGGACCGAACCGACCCCCGTTGAAACGTTGGCGGATGACTTGTGGCTAGGGGTGAAATTCCAATCGAACCCGGAGATAGCTGGTTCTCCCCGAAATAGCTTTAGGGCTAGCGTCGCAGCGAGAGAGCCGTGAAGGTAGAGCACTGAATATGCGATGGCCGCATCCCGCGGTACTGAGCATAATCAAACTCCGAATGTCACGGTGTCATCTGCGGCAGTCAGACGGCGAGTGATAAGGTCCGTCGTCAAAAGGGAAACAGCCCAGACCATCAGCTAAGGTCCCAAAGTGCATGCTAAGTGGAAAAGGAAGTGGAGACGTGCAGACAACTAGGAGGTTGGCTCAGAAGCAGCCATCCTTCAAAGAGTGCGTAACAGCTCACTAGTCGAATGACTCTGCGCCGATAATTTACCGGGGCTAAGCATGACACCGAAGCTATGGACAGGAATGTGGTAGGGGAGCATTGCATGCAGCGGAGAAGCATGACCGGAAGGGCATGTGGAGCGCATGGAAGAGAGAATGCCGGCGTGAGTAGCGGCACGTGGGTGAGAATCCCACGCACCGATGGCCCAAGGTCTCCAGAGGAAGGCTCGTCCTCTCTGGGATAGTCGGGACCTAAGGCGAGGCCGAAAGGCGTAGCCGATGGACGACGGGTGGATATTCCCGTACCCGATGTGTGGCGATGGAGTGACGGAGAAGGCTCAGGCAACCAGCTGCTGGAATAGCTGGGGCAAGCGAGATACCTGCGCACCAGGGAAATCCGGTGCGCATAAGGGGAAGGCGCGATGCATACGGAAAGCTTCGGCAAGTACGGAAAAGCTGAGAGCAGGCTTCCAGGAAAAGCTTCTAGCACAACACACATCGGCCCGTACCGAAAATGGACACACATGGGCAAGGAGAGAATCCTGAGGTGAGCGAGAGAACTATAGCTAAGGAACTCTGCAAAATGACCCCGTAACCTAGGGAGAAGGGGTGCTCCAGAAATGGAGCCGCAGTAAAACGGCCCAAGCGACTGTTTACCAAAAACACAGCTCTCTGCGAAGGCGCAAGCCGAAGTATAGGGGGTGACGCCTGCCCGGTGCTGGAAGGTCAAGGGGAGCTGTCAGCGCAAGCGAAGCAGCGAGCCGAAGCCCCAGTAAACGGCGGCCGTAACTATAACGGTCCTAAGGTAGCGAAATTCCTTGTCGGGCAAGTTCCGACCCGCACGAAAGGCGTAACGATTTGGGCGCTGTCTCAGCTGTAGACTCGGTGAAGTCTTAGTACCTGTGAAGATGCAGGTTGCCCGCGACTAGACGGAAAGACCCCATGGAGCTTCACTGCAGGTTGACATTGGGCTTGGATGCATGATGTACAGGATAGGTGGGAGGCTGTGAGCCGTGCGCGCCAGCGTACGGGGAGCCGCTGTTGGGATACCACCCTTCATGCATCTAGGTCCTAACCGGAGGCAACGGGCCACGGGACAGTGTCAGTCGGGCAGTTTGACTGGGGCGGTCGCCTCCCAAAGAGTAACGGAGGCGCCCAAAGATACCCTCAGCATGGATGGAAACCATGCATAGAGTGCAAAGGCATAAGGGTGTCTGACTGCGAGACATACAGGTCGAGCAGGGACGAAAGTCGGGCTTAGTGATCCGGCGGATCCGAATGGAAGGGCCGTCGCTCAACGGATAAAAGCTACCCTGGGGATAACAGGCTGATCTCCCCCAAGAGTTCACATCGACGGGGAGGTTTGGCACCTCGATGTCGGCTCATCGCATCCTGGAGCTGAAGTCGGTTCCAAGGGTTGGGCTGTTCGCCCATTAAAGCGGTACGCGAGCTGGGTTCAGAACGTCGTGAGACAGTTCGGTCCCTATCTGTCGTGGGCGCAGGAGGTTTGAGGAGAGCTGCCCCTAGTACGAGAGGACCGGGGTGGACGGACCGATGGTGCACCAGTTGTCACGCCAGTGGCACAGCTGGGCAGCCAAGTCCGGACGGGATAAGCGCTGAAGGCATCTAAGCGTGAAGCCCCCTCCAAGATGAGACCTCCCATTGGCGACAAGTAAGGCCCCTCGAAGACGACGAGGTTGATAGGCCGCGAGTGCAAGCGCAGCGATGTGCTTAGCGGGGCGGTACTAATAGGCCGAGGACTTGGCCAAGATTGGAAAGAGTAATCATTAGTAGAGATGACGTATCTGGTTTTGAGGGATCCCTCGAGGATCTGGCGGCGATAGCATGATGGACACACCCGTTCCCATCCCGAACACGGAAGTTAAGCATCATAACGGCGACGATAGTGTGAAGACGCGACAATAGCAAGCTGCCAGGTC
>NZ_JACRWG010000090.1:0-5213 GCF_014306455.1 Catenibacterium faecis | reverse complement strand
ACTGATTCACTGCCATCTAAGTATCTTCTACATATTTCAATTTTTTGTTCTTTTGAAAACTTACTTTTTCTTCCCATAAGAAAACCTCCTCAGCAAACAGTGCTTTTAATTATTTGCACTGTCTACTGGGAGGTCATCATATCATAATGATAAAGAATTTTTATGCCTTTTTTCAAATTAATTGTGGACTTCCAACCGTATTCAATTTTTTGGTGAGGCGGACTTGTCCAGCGTATTGAGTGGACTTCTCTACTGTAACGAGTGGTCTTCCATTAGCGGAATACTCAATATTGATTATTGTGATTAAATGTGTTCAAATCTGCTCAAAGAAGAGCATTAAAATGAACACATCAAATATTACAAATTATAAACCAAAGGATTTTGCTGAACTTTTAGGCGTATCTGTTAAGATATTATAACGTTGAGATAGAAAAGGAACTTTAAAGGCAAATCGAACCTAAACTATTAGGCATTATTATACTTATAATCAGCATTTACTAAATCAAGTTGCATTTTTAAGATAGGCTTTGTAAAGTAAAAGAATTATTTGAATACCCACAAAGCATAGGTTAGTGAAAATTAAATTTCATAAACACCTATTAATAGGCGTTCTTGATTCTGAACTTGATGCATGGATTTTCCATTTGTACTATAATTAGATTAGAAATTAGATGAAGAATTCATGCAGGATATTGTTTCAATACTCCATGTCTTCTCTTTCATGTTGCAAAGGGCTTCGTAAGTATAAAAAATCTGATAGAAAGGGATGAGGAAATTGCTGAAGAGCTTCAAGACGGAAATAAATCCGACAGAGGAGCAGAAAGTTAAGATTCGTAAAACTATAGGTACTTGCAGATTTATCTATAACTTCTATCTCGCTTATAATAAGGAACTTCATGAAAGTGGCAAGAAGTTTATGAGCAGCAGCTAGTTTAGAGTTTGGCTTAACAATGAGTATCTTCCAAGCCATCCAGAATATTCATGGATCAAGGAAGCTTATTCAAAATCGGTAACACAGGCAGTAAATAACGGACAGACCGCATTTGAAAACTTCTTTAATCATAAGAGCGACTTTCCAAAATTTAAGAAGAAAAGCAGATCTGATGTGAAAATGTATTTTGTAAGGAATAATCCTAAAGATTGCAGTTGCGAAAGACACAGAATCAAGATTCCGTCACTTGGCTGGGTCCGCATCAAAGAGAAAGGATATATTCCTACAACAAAAAACGGATATGTAATTAAGAGCGGTCATGTCTCAATAAAGGCTGACAGATACTATGTTTCAGTTCTTATAGAAATCCCTGACAAACCAATAGTCAATAATTCCAGTGAAGGAATTGGCATTGACCTTGGATTAAAGGATTTTGCCGTTATCTCTAATGGCAAGACTTATACGAACATCAATAAATCTGCAAAATTAAAGAAGCTTGAAAAAAAGCTTGCTCGAGAACAGAGAGGTCTTTCTCGAAAGTATGAAAATCTTAAGAAAGGAGGGTCCACTCAAAAAAGAAATATACAAAAACAAAGGCTTAAGATACAGAAGCTTCATCAGAGAATTGATAATATTCGTACTGATTACATCAATAAGATAATCGCAGAGATAGTGAAAACCAAACCATCTTATATAACGATTGAAGATCTAAACGTATCAGGAATGATGAAGAACAAGCATCTTTCAAAGGCAGTTGCTTCGCAGAAGTTTTATGAATTTAAAACAAAGCTTCAAGCTAAATGCAAGGAGAACGGAATTGAACTGCGAATAGTCGGTAGATGGTTCCCATCATCTAAAACATGTCACTGCTGCAAGAGTATCAAGAAAGATTTAAAGCTTTCAGATAGACTTTTCAGATGTGACTGTGGATATATCGAAGATAGAGATTTCAATGCTGCACTAAACCTGAGAGATGCTACGACTTACGAAGTTGCATAAACAAACGCAAGCGTAGGTATGTACCGAAGGCTACTTTGGGAATTTACGACTATGGAGTGTACAAGAACTTGTGAGTAGATATGATTTCGGTCAATCGAAAGCATACACAATAAAATAGTAAGTAATGTTCGTGAGAACTTACATTATCTCGATGTGAGTATATTTAATCACATTTTGAGTGGCAGGCTTAGGAGTGGAAATTCGTAGAGATTATTATCTAAAAAAGTTAATTAAAAGAAAGAATAATGGATTGATTAAGGTCATTACAGGTATACGCTATTGTGGCAAATCTTATTTGTTAAAAAATTTGTTTTATAATCACTTAATCGAAAGTGGAGTAGATGCTGATCACATTATTCGTTTTGACTTTTACTCGGGTGAAGATCTATATATGATTGGGGAAAGACATCATAGTCCAATAGAAAAACGTGGAGTTGATCCAGAAAAATTCATGGCATATGTACGTTCTAAAGTTATTGATGAAGGCATGTATTATTTATTGCTTGATGAAATTGAAGAGTTAGATTGTTTTGAATCAGTTCTCAATGGTTATCTTCGTAAGGATAATATGGATGTATATGTGACAGGAAATTTTACTAAACTATTATCAAAAGGTGTAGTCACTCAGTTTGCAGGTAGAGGAGATGTAGTTCATGTGTATCCTCTTAGTTTCGCAGAGTTTATGTCTGTATACAAAGGTGATCAATATGCGGGATTAGAGGAATATATGTTATATGGTGGTATCCCATGGGTTGTACTTCAAGAAAATGTAAATGATAAAGCATCTGTACTACAATTTCTGTTGAATGTAGTATATCTTCGCCATATTACTAAACGTTTTCAAGTAAAAAATAAAGAAGAACTAGGAGAGCTATTAAACGTTCTTTCTTCATCTATTGGTTCATTAACTAATCCAGAAAAGTTAAAGAATACTTTTAAGTCAGAAAAGAAATCTAAGATCTCTTCTCAAACTATTAAAAAGTATATAAATTATTTTGAAGACTCATTCCTTATTGAGTCAGCTCAAAGATATGATATTAAGGGAAAAGCATATAAAGTTACACCAAAGAAGTATTATTTCTCTGATTTAGGATTACGTAATTCGAGAATTAATTTCCGTCAATTAGAACCAAACTTTTGTATGGAAAATGTAATTTATAATGAATTAAGAATGCGTGGCTATAATGTAGATGTAGGTGTTATCGCGACAACAGAGAAAAACCATGAAGGGAAGATTGTTCGTAAGCAGCTAGAAGTTGATTTTGTGTGTAATCTTGGCTCTTCTAGATATTACATTCAGTCAGCCTATTCACTTCCTGATGAAACAAAACGTACACAGGAAATTAGACCATGTAGAAAGATTGATGATTCTTTCAAAAAAATCATCATTACAAAAGATTTTGTACATCCTTATTATGATGATTATGGTATCTTGACTGTAAATATCTATGATTTTCTACTTGATCCAGAAATCATTCATAGATAATAGGAGAAACAGCCAGTTGCTGTTTCTTTTTTTACTAGAAAACTGTAAATATATGCAAAAATCTATTCTATAGCTAGCATAAAGAGGATACCCACTACAGTGAATATCCTCTCAATTATGCTATAACTTCTTCTTTTTTATGACTTCTGCTGCTACATTCACAGCCTTATGGGATACTTGCTCGGCTAGTTTCGCACCATCTTTTTGTATAACTTTTATAGCTGGTGCTATTACAACAACACTTGCAGCTTTAGTTCCTTTTTTCGCCACATCAATTGTTTTTTCTTTTCTGTCCTCTCGTTTTGTACGGCATTCACGACAATAGTTAACCTTTGAATTATATTTCTTTTTTTCTGTGTGTCTTACAACATTCATTAGGACAAGCCTTTTTTCTCAAATCCATACTAATTACCCTCCGTTTTGTATTGTATAGCTCTTAATCTGTTTTGAATTTCTTTGTAGTCAAGTAATGCATTCGCTCTTTTAATCCAAGTACCATTTATGAGTTTGTCATCTCTTGGATCACATTCAATCAAAAATCCTACGTTTGGTTTTATGATAGCTTTTATAAATCTCTGGTATTCATAAATAAATCCTTTCGTTTATCATAGGCTCCTCCCACTGCCTTTAGGCGGTGGGAGGAGCCTCATAAATCGCTATCTATTATCCCTGACTTTCAATATATTTTTGTATAGTTGCTGATGACACTTCTCCAATGCTACAAGCAAAATAACCATCTGACCAAGATATTTTCTCCTTCCAATACTGTCTTGATAAGACCGAACTATACTTTTGCCATAAGTGGTATGTTGTTTCCTGCTTTACAATTTTGACAATATCGCAAACTCTATCTGATGTATCATAACTTAATAAGAAAATGTATATGGTTTTTGTCAGTTTCTATCGCAATAATTTCGTAGCCACGAGTATTAGCTATATGGAGAATCTTTTGTTTAACATCATCAGCAATAGAGCCTATTAGTAGTTTCTTACGGTATTTGGTTACAAGGACTATATGTACTTTCAGACTGTGTTTTTGTCTGTTATGACGATTGTATCTATTGTTCACAGTTCACCTCAAAATATAGATATTTCGCTATAAATTAAATATAATATATAGTGAAATATCTATGAAAGGAGTACATCTATGGAACGGATGACTATTACAGCTAAAATTCAAATAATCGCAGCTGAAACAGATAAGGTTTTGCTTGATGAAACAATGTCTGTTTATCGTAATGCCTGTAACTATGTTTCAGACTATGTATTCCGCACTCATGACTTAAAGCAGTTTTCACTTAATAAAGCTTTGTATTCTACTTTACGAGAAAAGTTTAACCTTAAATCGCAGATGGCGCAGTCTGTTTTGAAGACTGTTATCGCCAGATATAAGACCATTCTTGAAAATCAGAATGAGTGGATTAAACCATCGTTCAAAAAGCCTCAGTATGATTTGGTTTGGAACAGAGATTATTCCTTAACTCAAAACCGTTTTTCAATCAATACACTTAATGGTCGTGTGAAGTTATCTTATTTTTCAGATGGAATGTCTAAGTATTTCAATCATACGATTTATAAGTTTGGTACTGCGAAACTCGTAAATAAACATGGTAAATACTATCTGCATATACCAGTTACCTATGAGGTTGAAGAAAGTAATATTTCTGACATCTGTAACGTTGTAGGTATTGACAGAGGTATTAACTTTGTTGTTGCAACTTATGACAGCAAACATAAGTCTGGATTTGTTAGTGGTAAAGCTATTAAACAGAAACGTGCTAACTATTCCAAGCTTCG